>CAZCWR010000009.1:0-15448 GCA_964502455.1 uncultured archaeon
TCCTCGTTCCATTACTGGTAGGTCCGGTCGTTTTCGACGTTGTTGTTTTAACACTGTCTCGTATTCGTCCTTGCGTTCCTGTCCGTCCAGCGTCATACTGATACACTGTACAGTCTCGCGTTCTTCTCCTTAAAATATGTTCGCACAGCACGGTTCCAGTAAACAGCATTGCGCAAGCAGCCAGCAGATTTTTATCGATCACCACGTGAACTCTCTATATGGGCGGCGAATACTCAAACTACGGAAAGGAGGGCAGCGGCAAGGAATTCTCCTACGACGACCCACGCGTCTACCGCAAGTTCTCCGACATGTTCCAGGCGCAGGATGTCAAGGAAGAGTTTTTCGGTGCCTCGCCGCCCACCATCTTCGTCGGTCGGTACGGTTACCCGGACGTGAACGTAGGTGTGCTGTCCCCGGTTGATATGCGGGACTCCGCGGACCTGGATGCGCCGCCGCAGTGGCACCAGCAGCGGCAGGATATCGAAAATATTGTGGCGCGCCGCGCGTCACTGGTGAACTCCCGGACCAGGACCAAGGTGCAGGACACGGACCAGTTTACGGATGTGGCGAAGGAGATTGCGATGGCCCGGAAACCGGTGGACATCGAGGTAGGGCTGAAGAAGAAGCCCCGGTTCGACATGGACTTCAATGACCGGTACGCCCCGTACGGTCCGTCCGAGTCCGTGGAGAACGTGGAACTGGCGGAGAACCCGTCCATATCACGGGCCGTGGAGAAGGCGGTGGGTGATACGGACTGGAAGGCGGACGGTGCCATGACCTACCTGTACGAGAAAGATATGGACCCGCACAAGATCCAGCGCGTCCTCTCGGCTGGCCTGCTCGGTGAGGAAGACCGGCGCAAGATGGTGCCGACACGCTGGAGTATTACCGCGTCGGACGATACTATCGGCAAACAGTTGCGGGAGGATGTGAAAATGCATCAAGAGCTTGGCGAAATACGGTACTTCCGCAGTGAGTACATCGGTAACGTGTTCCACATCCTCCTTATCCCGGGCAGGTGGGAGTACGAACTGGTGGAGATCAAGGGCGCCGGCAGTGTCTGGGCGCCCGGCAGCAAGAGTTTCGTGAAGAGTAACCATGAAGGGTACGGTGGCCGGACCACGTACGCGGACGAGACCTCGGGCGGGTACTACGCGGCACGACTCGGACCGCTCGAATACCTGGACCGGATCAACCGTCAGAGCAAGGTACTGGTCATCCGGGAAGTGACCGACGAGTACTGGGCACCGCTCGGTGTCTGGGTCATCCGGGAAACCGTCCGCGGCGCATTTGATGAGGGGTACGGTGTGGTCGAGGACATGAACACGGCATTGTCCAACATCAAACGGCAGGTGTCGGTGGACTGGAGTCGTATCCGTCGGAAAAGCCAGATGATTCAGGGGTTGCAGAAATCATTAACACAGTTTATGCCACGGGATTGACCGGTATGGAGCGGTCGGGTGATGCCCTGCCGCTGGTCATAGCCTGTGAAGAATCTGCGGTTACAGAACCCGTTTGATGCTGTCTGCTGCCTTTCCCATCTCGACGAGGACAAGCCCCATGTTGATGTCGGCATCTGTGAGCACGGTGAGGATGCCTTCTTCGCCGGCTCCGGTGGAGATTAGTTTGCCTTCCTCGGATTCGATGGTGACCTGGTTCACGTCACCGATATTCAATGTTTCCGAGGCCGTTTCTCCTGAACCGAGCGTGGAAGCAGTCATGGCGGCGAGCTGGTCGGAGTCAACCTCGTTTGGGAGGTTGGATACGATGAGAAGACCGTCACGTCTGACAATGGCAGCTCCCCGTACACCTTGAATGTCTTGAAGATCGTCAAGCGGCTTCTTCAGCTTCTCCTCTTTCGTTGACATATGCTCTACACCTCAAGTGATACCTGCGTCCTTAATAAGTTTACCGTTTTCATCGGTTACTCCTCCTCTGGTCCATCTTTTTCCTGTGCATAATACCACGAATGCTCACTCAGGATCTTCTCGAACAGGGCGTCAAGTGACTCATCCAGCCCATCCCCGTGCAGTGCATCCACCCCGTACGTATCAAGCTTGATCTCGTCTTCGATATCTCTGGGCGGGATGGCACCATCCTTGTTCTGGAAGTTTGCCAGAACGATCGTCGGGATGCCCTTGGACTTCAGGCGGCGTCGCATATCCTTTGCACGGTCATAATCCGGGTCCCGCGCATCCATGATGATGAAGCAGCCGAACATGCTTTCACCCAGGAAGTCCAGCGCCCAGTCGAACCGCTCCTGCCCTGGTGTGCCGAACAGGTCGGCCTTCAACCCGTGCTTCTCCACCTTCCCATGATCCAGTGCAACGGTGGTCCCGAGCCGGTCCACGGACACTGATGACTCTGACATGTTCTGCACCGTGGTGGATTTCCCGGCATTGTACGGACCGGTGACAAGGATCTTCGGGATGTACATGACCAGCCCGCTCGGCGTGATATCGAACGGAACCTTGGTCTCGATCTCCGGCTCCCGCACATGGATATACTTGAGCACGATACCGCTGCGCTCCAGTCCTTTCAGATGGATCACGTAATCATACATATCAAGCAAACGTTCGAAATGGTCGCCCTCCTCCTCGAACCCAAGGTTCGGCAGCAGATGATAGGACACTGTGTTCGTATCCTCTGCGACCGGCTTCACCGTCTCAAGGAAATCTTCCAGCTCGTCCCAGTGCCCGATCCACGAGTCAAGCGAGTCCACAATAAATGTTGTGCCGTATGCGTCCATCCCTTCCAGTGCGTCGGTCGCCACATTTGCGCTTTCGACGATGTAGTCGCCGCGGTCATCCTTGATATCCTTCTCGACCTTGAACCGTTCCTTCGTTTCCTGGCCCAGTGTCTCGGAGAACCCGTCAATGAATGCGATTTCCTCGCTGTCACTGTCCTTGACGTATTCCTTCACGTACTGTGGCAGCCGGTTGTTGACGAAGTAGACCACGTTGTCGCCCTGTTCCCGGCGGAAGTTGACGAGGGATGATGCGAACTTGGCCTTGTCGACCACGAGGTCAGCAAGGATCAGTACGTTCGACCCGTCCTCCACGCCTCCGTCAAGGATCTCATTCAATTTCTCCAGCGGGAGTTCTACTTTCGCCATGTCCACATACTTGCATAACCTTGTTTATAAATCTACTGAGAGACGCTCACGGCTTTATAAAGAAGGGAAAGAGGCCGGAGACAGCATCCGGTCTGAGAAACTATTATTAAGTTTTGTCGCGAACAGGTCGCCATGGACGATCTGTTTCCTCATTCTCAGGTCCGCCCCAGTCAGAAAGAACTGAAGGACCGGGTCGAGACCGCACTCAAGGAACAGAAGAACGTGGTGGCACATGCACCGACTGGACTGGGCAAGACCGCGGCCACCGTACCACCCTCACTATCGTACGCGTTGGAGAACGATAAGACCGTGTTCTTTTTGACGCCACGGCACTCCCAGCACGAGATCGCGCTGGAGACATTGAAGCAGGTGAAGGAGAAGCACAATGTCCGGTTCATCGCAGTGGACCTGATCGGGAAGGACCACCTCTGTGCGGGCGCCAACATGCCGTCAGATGACGAGAAACCGACGTGTCCGCGGCACGAAAACACGTATACGGACAAGCACCAGTTGACGGACCGGGCCCGCCGCAAAAAGAATCAGCTGAAAGGGCAGATCCTGCGCGCGGAAGAGGTCAAGGAACGGTGCCAGAAAGTCTGCCCGTACGAGATTCTGGTCCACATGGCGTCCGAAGCGGATGTTATCATCGGCGACTATTTCCATATCTTCCATCCCGGTGTCCGGGAGGTCATCTTCTCCAAGTCCAAGATGGCGTTGAAGGACTGTATCGTGATCGTGGACGAGGCCCACAATCTGCCGGACCGGACGCGGCGCCTGCATTCCGCGACCATCACCGAGCAGATGCTGAAGAGTGCGAAGACCGAGGCCGAAAACGCCGGGTACTACGAGGAGGTCGAGACGCTGGAGCGGTTGCAGCGGGAACTGGAGCGACTGGCCAAGCACGAGCTGACGATGAACGACAACGAGGTGGAGCTGGACAAGGACGCGTTTGTTTCCCGGGTCGAGGATATCGGCACGTACGATCATATTATCGAAGATTTGAACGAGGTGAAGAAGACGGTTGAGGAGGACGGAAAAGAGAGCACGTGTGGCGATATCGCCGAGTTCCTGGACCGGTGGAAGAACGGGAAGGACTATGGATTCGTCCGCGTCCTGAAGAAGGTGCAGTACACGCAGAACCCCTACATCCGGTTATCGTATACGTGCCTGAACCCGCAGTTTGCGACGGAGAAGGCACTTAAGAATGTGCACACGGCAATCGCGATGTCCGGGACGTTGATGCCGGTGGAGATGTACGTGGATATCTTCGGGCTGGACCCGGACAACACGTTCGCCGAGGTGTTCGAGTCGCCGTTCCCGGAGGAGAATAAACAAAATTTGATCGTGGACAAGGTGACCACCCAGTACAAGCACCGGGACGATAACCAGTACAAGAAGATGGCGTGGTACATTCTGAAGAGTATGGAGCACGTGAGCGGCAATGTCGGTGTGTTCTTCCCCTCCTATGCGATGCGGGATGAGGTACATGAACGTTTGAAGGACCGGCTCGACCGCCCGGTCTTCCTCGAGGATCGGACGATGGATAAAGAAGAGAAGAACACGTTCCTGGACAAGTTCGCGGACAAGGCTGGAGAAGGTGCAGTCCTGCTGGGTGTGGTCGGCGGCAGCTTCGGGGAGGGTGTGGACTTCCCGGGGAACTTGATGAGCGGCGTGTTTATCGTCGGACTCCCGCTGCAGCGACCGGACCTGGAGACGCAGGCACTGATCGACTTCTACGATGAGAAGTTTGACGGGAACGGCTGGGACTACGGGTACAACTATCCGGCGATCAACCGCGCGTTACAGGCAGCGGGACGCTGCATTCGGTCGCACGACGATGAAGGGGTCGTCATGTTCATGGACAAACGGTACGCGTGGGACAAGTATAGAAAGGCATTGCCGGCGGAGAACTTCCATATCACGAAGGCGCCGTGGCTGGAGATCGAGCAGTTTTTTGGTAATTAGTCGGTGGCGGTTATGCGGCAGCTGTGCAGAGATGAATACGCTGTAAGTGCTATACAGGAGGATCGTGCTTCCGGGCCGTCTACCGGTGGGCGTCACGTCTTGAACTCGTGCTGGATGTCTTCGCCTTCTCCCGGCTTCTGGATGACGATCATACCGTTCCGGACACGGACCAGGACTTCGTCGCCGATTTCGAACCCTGCAGCCTCCAGTTCGTCCTTGTGGAGGTTGATGTGGGCGTTGTTGTAGTTCCCTTCCTTGTCCTTGATCCCTGACGGACTCAGCTTCTTTTTACGGACCATGATACTATGTGTATAACGTATGTGAAGCCTTCTTAAACCTTATCTTTCTGGCGGTGGAACGGCAGGTGACTGTCCCTAGCCGTGGGGATACCACGTATTAAAAGAGCAGGGTGAATACGAGGAATGACGCTGTTGCGGAAATGGTGGGCGTCAGGATCCACAGGAAGATCACGGTTCCTGTGGTGGACGGGTTGAACAGGGCGGGCCGGTCAAGGTTTTCGGACTGTTCGTCCCCGATCTTTGCAACGGTATCGTTCTCTGCGGCCAGTGCACCGGTAGACAGTGTATCCGGTCGTTCGCCTTTCACGGTATCGGCGATCGTCACGGTCCGGGTCGCCCGCCCCCAGCCCAGTCCAGTGATACACATCGTGGAACTGATCGCCAGGCTTGCCGGGACCCCCATCCAGGACAGGGAGGTGATGATGCTGGCGCTGACCGTGGACACGATCAACGCTGCGAGCAACGGGAGATCTGTCAGTCCGTCACCGACCGTGTCCAGTGTCCGCCGTGCAATGGTGAACCCGCCACAGCTGATTGCTGCGATGGCGAGAAGGACGCCTGTATCCATACTGAGCGCGTTGCTCCCGACCAGTGGAGCGACCGCGTTTGCCACGTTACTCGCACCGGCACTGAATGCCATGAAACAGGCGATGCCCACGATGAGAGTGGCACCGCCAAGTTCCCGGTACGTGGTGCCGGGCCCACGTATAACGAACGGATATCTGCGGATAACCGTAAGCAGCGGACCGTCACTCTGATGCAGGGAGGCCTTCCGGTCAAGGTGCGGGTACACATACCGGCCGATCGCTCCTCCCATCCAGAACGCGATGACCGGTGCAACAATCCACCACGATGCGATGTACCCCATGACTGACCAGTCGATGCTGCCGGTGGCCGCGCCAAGCCCGGCGATTGCACCTACTGCTGTCATCGACGTTGATGCCGGGACACCGACCAGATTCGAGATCAACAGGCCGATCCCGACAAAGAACAGGACGATAATGCTGGCTGTGAGCGTGAACTGGCTGGACGGCACGATCCGTCCGCCCATGGTCGTGACCACGTTCCGGCCCACAGTCCATCCACCGATCAAGGCGAATACGGTCATGAGCATTCCGGCAGCCAGTTTGCTGAGGATGTTGCTGCCGACTGCCGGGCCGAACGCGACACCGGTCGATGAGCCGCCGATGTTGATACCAACGAATATAGCGGCGAGGACTCCGAGTGCAAGTATCAATAGCGCTGTCATCATATACCACCTGTACGCCATTCACTACGCTATGATTCTCCTGGCGTGGGGAGGGCTGGAAAGAGAGGAAATGAAAGGAATAGTGCGGCTACAGTGCCTCGTAACGGGATGTGCCGCTCGGTGCGTTCAGGAACATACTATGGTACATGAGCGGTGTTGCAAGGAGTGCGCCTGCTCCGACTGCAAGGTTTACAGGTACAGCTGTTATCAGTCCGGTTGCGGCACCAAGCGTTATACTGGCCAGGATGCCGACAAGAACAAAATCATAATACTCCATTGTGTTTTTCACCTCCAACAGGTACATTATTTATCACATTAATAAGTATTTTGAAAATTCATCCCATGAAATACACATAAGTTATGAGGTGGTGGGGTAGTGCGATTTATTAGGGTTGGACGACACTAGTTGGGGTATGACACGCGTCATGGCACAGGGAACGTTCGATCTGCTGCATCCTGGCCACGTTTATTACCTGCGGGAAAGTGCAGAACAGGGTGATGAACTGTATGTGGTGATTGCCCGGGACATACGGATGCGGGAGAAGAAGGAACTGGTGATGGACGAACAGAGCCGTAGAGCGGTCGTGGATGCACTGGAAATGGTGGATACTGCTGTTTTGGGGTCGGAGGAGAGCATTTTCGACAGTGTGGATCGTGTTCGGCCGGATGTCATCACGGTCGGGTACGATCAGCCCTACAATCCAGAGGAACTGGAGGAGACGCTGGAAGCGCACGGGTTTGACGGGATTGAGGTCATGCGGATCGGGAAGTACGAGGGCCCGATCGAGGCATCGAGCCAGTTGAAGGAGCAGTTGTAACGTCTCAGGGCTGGTTCCACTGTGTGTCCGGATGGAATGACTCGCAGATATTATATCATTGTTGCATGATGCAACTGTCTTGTAGTAGTATCGGTTGCAACAGATCACGCACATGTACAGGTTTTTCAGCAGTCCGATGAACTTCGAGGGCTGCTGGTAGCGTAAATTGGCCGGGTCCATATAAGGTATTATCCGAAAAATGCGGTATGGACGAACACCACTCGCCGACGGACCGGTTGTTCCAGGATGGCATAGTCTTCAGCAGTCACCTTTTCGACGAGGTGGACCAGTTCAGCATCTCGTGGGAAGACGTCGACTGGGAACAGGAATCAACTGTGCCGATCCACGTGCAGGATGCGTTGGTGTCAGCAGCGACACAGTTCCAGTACGGGAACATGTCCCACCTCATCCTCTGTGGAAACATCGTCCGGAACGAGTACGACCAGACCACACTGGACCACCAGAAACTTGCGATCGTCCTTGCAGCGTACCGGATAGAAGGGATCGAACTCTGGGGGCGGTACATCAAAAAGATGCAGGGCGGTGAAACGGTTTCGGACGAACTGCAGCGGTACTATCAGCACCTGTTCTCGGAAGACAAGGCACTTTCCCTGCTGGTCGGGATGGAGGTCCTCAGTGGTCCACTGACCTACATGATGTATGACGCGCTGCGCGGCCAAGGCGACCCTGTGTTCAACGAACTGGTCACGAACCTGGCCGAACAGAAAGAACACGAACTGGATCTCGTAACGGAATTCCTGTCGCCACTGATCCGGTCCAGTGGCCGCGATACGCAGAACACGCTGTCCACTACGGTCGACCAGTACACTGATATCGCAGAACAGATTCTGTCCACCAACAGCCAGACCATGAAAGCACTTGATATGGCTCCTGTAGTCATGCAGGACCAAATCTTATCGGCCATCACAGACTTCCGGGACGAACTCGGGATCGAATCGTACTGACCGGGATCAGCAGATGTGCTGATACACCCCATCAATGGCGTCGCTGAGCGCCTGTAGCAGTGACAGTTGGTACAGCTGAATCCATCAACGGACTGGAACGCCGACACTTCGCCATATGTTCGAGTATAACGTATAGGTTCCTTGGCATTCAGTGTTTCACCAGTACACACGTATGACGATCGGGCAGGATTGGAACTATTCGTAGTCGTGTTTTTCCATCCTGTCACGCAGGAAGTTGACTGCGTCCTTTTTCCGTTCGAAGAAGTCGCGTTCGTCTGCAAGTTCCATATCGAACTGTGTGTTTTCTACCTGGACCGAGGCGACGAACCCGCTGTTGGTTTCGCGGAGATTGGCGGTGCCATCGAACCCGTTGGTAGCGAGTTCCCACGTATGTCGCTCAGTCTGGGTCCACGTCATTGTTTTCGCTGCCCTGTAGAAGGAAAAGTAAGGAGGGGGGCCTATTCCAGCCCTGCGCGTTCAATGTCCCGCGCTAATTTGTCCACGTCCTCCTGCAGTGCATGGAGATGCTTGATGAAGCGCTCCTTCTCCTTCATCACGGTATCGATATTCTCGTATATCAGAGCTGCACCGTCCAGGTCGTGTTTCTCAATATACGCGTTTTCGGTCTCGACCATGTTGTCAATGATGTCGTCCGCGATACGACCCAGTAACAGGTTGAGTCCGTGGTACACGGACTTCCGCACGTACTGCCCGTCCGCAGTCTCTTCACGTACCATGTTTACAATGCGGGAATGTGGAAACGGCAGGTCGTCTTTGCCCAGTTCGTCATCGGGTACTTCTACCATAATGTTCACCAAGAACAGAATAACCTGTGTCCGAGACCTATTTAAGGGTTTCGATGACGTGTGAAACCAGATTATTTCGAAGTAGAACTAAATTTCTTCAATGCCACCTCGACCTGCCGACACCACGTAGCAACTCATTTAAACGAGGGACGCCTGTAGATGTAGTGTACCAACCTGCGAGGGAGCTACCAATGGACGAACTCATACGCCGCGTACAGGACGAAGACGAACCCGACAACCAGGAACAGCCGGAACCAGAGGAACAGGGGCAGCCTGAACAGGAGCAGACCCAGCAGGAGCACAGACAGGAGTCCGGAGACAGTACCGCAGGAGCGCCTGGAGACCTTATCAAGTCAAAGATCAAAAACGAGGTATCCAAAGGATCAGACGATGATGCTAACGACTCCAGTAACCCAGCACATCCCGCTACACCGGCAGACAAAGAAACCTCTGACACGGTTCTTGGTGATCGTGGAGAGAACACGCGGGATCCGGGTGCGACAACCCAGTCAGCGGCGTCTACAGCTGAACCGAACAACTCAGAACCAGGGCACAGAACAGGGTCCGGACACCAGTCTGATCCGGGGGCACAGCGTCCACAGAAACGGCCCCAGCAACAGTCTGGAACAGGGTCGTCCACCCCCCAGCAGGAACAGGAAGGAACACAATCCAGGTCTGATACAGGGCGGGAACAGCAACAACACCAGGCCGGAGAACAGGACCGGGAACAGAACGGAACGGCAGGTACAGGCGTTTCACGGCGTAACAAGGATACGCGGCGGCAACAGGATCGTTCTCAGCCGCAGTCGTCACAGCAGCCAGCTAACGCTGAACAGACCGGCACGTCAGACGATAAACGCTCACAGCATGACAATAATGCGACACGACCGCAGTCCCCGCAACAGGATGCCGGTACAGCGGGACAGGACCAGTCGGACGATGTTCAGGATGGGAACACACTCAGTCAGTTGAGCAACGGGAACCGACGTTCGGGGATCAATGCCCAACCGGTGACTGGTGCTGATACGGATACCGAATCTCCTGATGCGTCCGGTGACGACGATCTCAGTCGGCGACGATACCAGCAGTTGAAGGAACGGCAGAAACAGGAATTCCTGCAGAAAGAAAAGCAACGCGATCAACGAGAGCAACCCACAGACCGTGACGATACATCAGGGGATGCATCTGATGATACAGATGACGGATACTACGACCCTGAGGACGAGGGGAACATCCTGCACTGATCAATACTGTACGTCCTATATCTTCTGCACCTCCGGAAATTCGAATACGCCAGCCTCGCGGTCGACGCCGATCGCTTTCATCTCCTGTACGTCGACATGGTTCTTGAGGAACGGTGACAGCAGGTCCGGATCCTTGTTTTCGACGCGGTTCATCGGCGTGCCTTCGGCCAGGCTGGAGAACGCGGGGAGTACGATCAGGTTGCGGCCGTCGTCCATCTCGCCGTACAGGAAGCAGTGGATCTTCTCCGTGACGCCGATCTTGTCCTGTAGCGCGAGCGATGGATGCTCGTGGCCGATGACCACGTACTCCGCGTCCATCGTTTCCAAGTCCTCGGTATGTTCGTGGCCGTGCGTGAAGACGATATCGTCCAGCACGTAGTAGTCCTCCAGTTCCACACTGTCATAGTCATCCACGTAGTAGATCAGGTAGTTGTCGTGGTTCCCTTTCACCAGCAGGATCTCGTCCACAAGATCGGTGAGAAAGTCGATGAACTCCTGCACCTCTTCCCGTTCACCGTACGTGGTCTCCGAGAACTCGTGCTTGATGTCGCCGTTCACGATGATACGGGACGGCTCCACCGCGTCCACGATCGCGGACAGGTCATCTTTCACTGTCTCCATCTGTGTCTTCGGCATGTACACACCGGCATCCGCCATGAGTGATTCCAGTCCAAGATGCAGGTCGGACAGCACGACTGTGTCGATGTCCGGGACGTACAGTGCCGGGTACGTGTCCACGATCTGGAATCGGTCGTAGATGGTCGCTGCCATGGCAGAACACTCACTGTAAACCATTAAATAGGGTGGGCCAACCCTATCAGCCGGGACAGACCGGGCTGTTCGGTGGAAGCTGGCCGCTGGCTTCAAGGTAGAAGCAGGTCGGTATCAGTTTGAGGTGGCCGACGGCCGGGATACGGAAGAACGCGGTGCCCAGTACCTGGTCTTTGGTGATGCCGTTCTCCAGGTTGACAAGTTCACCGTTCGGACAGGAGGTGGTAATATCGTATCTGCCGTCCGGTCGGACGCAGGCAGTGACCTGGTGATTGTTGTTATCTCCTTTTGTTTCCAGGGTGCTGTCGGTCCGGTCGATGACGCGGTGGATGATAGGGACGTTCATGTACGGGGATTCGAAGATGACGATGTCCTGTACCTCGATCTCGTCGAACGGTTTGCCATAGATCAGGATGAGGTCGCCGCGCTGAAGTTCGGGCTCCATGGAGGGTGATGTCACTGCGACGACCGGGACATCGGTGCCCAGCGCCAGCCCGATCGTGGTGTACAGACCGAACGCCAGCAGTAACGCGACTGTGATGAATAGGAGATTGTACTTGAGTTCGTCGATCAGTGACATCGCTGAATTCAACCGGTTACCAGGTATACGTTATAGGAGATATGTGTTATATGCGCTACACTCTGCCTTTAGATTCACCATTTTTTAATGCTCCTGCTATCATGTGTGCGACACGGACCGGTTCAGGGACCAGGCCCCGGCGCCGAGAGATGTCCAGAATCTCGTGGACCTGGTGCTCGTCCAGTCCAGCGTACTGGAAGTAGATAACACCCGTATCATTCCGGTGCTCGTTGACTTCTCCGGTGTTCTTCACCAGTTCCAGACGTTTCTCACTGCGGTCGACATGTTCCAATCCGTTCCGCATGCGGTCGATGTCCGGCCTGTTCCGGCTGACCGCGATCACCCCGATATCTGCCTGGTCCGCGATACAGTGTATGTCCACAATATTAAAACCGGCAAAGGTAATTCCATCCAGCACGGCGACCTGAATCTGGTCCCGGTGCCTGCTCTCCGTTGCCATCTCCAGAATCCGATCTGTCACATCAAACCCGTCCACAGTCACATCTTTCCGGATCACGCCCTCCAGTTCTTTCCCACCGCGGAACACGGTCCCGATGAGGTCGGTTGTCTCATCGTCGAACGCGAACGCGGCATCGTCCACACCCAGGATTCGCACCTCTGGTTTCACGGTACGCATACATGCAGGACACATGGCAGAACTATTAAAACCCGTGGCAGATTCTTCCGGCGTTACATGACGTAAACGTTTAAAAGAGACACGGCAATCAAACTAGGCACGATGCAAGAAGTCAGTAATGAGTTCCTGGAGTTTCTGCGGACGTACGGTGTGATCGGACTGGCGATCGGAGTCGTCGTCGGCGGCGCGACACAGGATTTGGTGGATGCCGTTGTGACAGGGATGATCATGCCGATCGTAGATCTGGTGCTTCCCGGCGGTAACTGGGAGACCATGACCACGGCGGTCGGTCCGGTATCGTTCCAGACCGGACAACTTCTCAGCGCGTTCATCGACTTCTTCATCATCGCCCTACTGGTCTTCGCATTCATGAAGTACATCCTGGGCAAAGAGGACGTGGAAAAAATCGGATAATCACCAGGTAAACGGCCTGTCCCGACAGTGTGGTAACGTTTATTACTGCGCGTATGCCATCCTGCAGTATGTGGTTGCCGCGTTTACATGGTTCCGGTAAATGGCCGGGAGTTGTAGTGATCACAGCCATATTGTTCGTTCTACAGTTGCAGGCCGCCGCGGCGAACGCGTACCTGGGCGGTGGTAGCGGCATTACTGTGCCACTGGGGGAGACACAACAGCACCACCTCACCATCTACAATCCCCACGACACGCGGGAAGCGTTCAACGTGCAGATTTCCACGTACATGAACAATGGGAATCTTGCGGCACGTATCAGCCAGGATATCGGTGAACCAGCGGGTCGGCTGGAGGTCGGTGCGAGAACAAACCGGACGCTCCCTGTTTCCTATACGGCAGCCCACTGCCAGAACAGTCAGTGTAACGGTCAGGCAACGGTAACTGTCCAGTCACTCCGGACCGGGCAGGTCCATTCGGACACGGTACCGGTCACGATTAAACGACCGGCCCCGATGCGCGGTGCGCCTGGTATCACCGGATTGCAGCTTGTCGTAATCAGTGCCCTTGCAGGACTCACCGTTTTTCTCACGTCACAGAGAGCGGTAGATGACCAGTAAGCAGGTATGCTGGACACTGGTACTAGAACGGACGCCGGTTCCGCCGCAGATCTTCTACCCCGGACAGGTGTGCCAGCTTCGCCTGCAACCGTTTCATCCGGAGTTCGATCTCGTGTCGCTCCATTTTGGCCCGTTGATCGGCCTCGATGAGCACGGACGGTATCCCATACCCTGCATGGGCACCGGACAGTGCACACACCTGACTGGCCACCGTCTCTGCCACAGTCACTGGCTGGTCAGGTGCGTACAGGTCGATTCGGACAGGCCGGTCGTGTTCTACTGGTTTCACGTAGAACGAATAGATGTGGTCGCCATGTCCACTCAGGTCGGACAGGATGGGGTGGTGCTCGTTGTGGGAGTAATCCATCACCAGTGTCCGTTCTCCTTTTTCCAGCAGGTAGTTGAGGAAGTGACTGTCCCGGCACCCATCCAGCACCGGCATATCCAGATCTGTGTCCTGGAGCAGCGTACACAGATTCGTACTCCGCGTGTCCTCCACCACTCCGGCCAGCAGGATATCGTTCTCGACGGTGTGTTCGTACAGGTCTACGTACGCGTCCATCACCTGGTCGTATTCCTCCATCAGATCGGAGTCTTCGGACGGCCGATCCGGGTACTGCGGCAGGATGGACCCGTCCAGCAGTAATAGATCAAGACCGTCCTGTTCCGCCACCTCTGCGGCGAGCTGGATTTCCTCCCGCAGGCGGTGCAGTGATGCAAGTCGGTCCATCTCACCGCGCTCCATGACCTCCGCCGAATACTCCATCCGCGGCGCCGGGTTCTTCGACGGGAGATACGTACAGTCTTCCAGTGACCCGCCCCGATACGTGAACATGGCGGCCACAGCACGGACAAACAACATGTCAACACCGTGCAGCTCCTGCCGTGCCAGCCCCCCGTCAATCCCGACCACGGACACCGCCTCCAGTTCTGCAGGAGACACGCCATGGAGCAGTGTATCTTCGACCGTCCCGTCACCGTCGAATATGACATCACCGCAGGCATCACGGATGGTTTCTGCGGCCGCCTGCTTGTCCGCTTCCTGTGACTGGATCGCCGAGATGACATCTTCCAGTTCCCGCATAACCGTTCAGTACGCCCCGCAGATTCAAGAAGATGACGCCGGTTCACGATCGGCTGCAGACTGTAGTAATATCAATCACGTGTACCTGCCAGCTGGTTCCGCGTGTCAGCCGCAGTATAGCGGAGGGTAGTTCTCCACTGGCTTATCAAACCGTATTTTGGCATCTGGTTGGTTATCTACTTCGAATGGTGTCTCCTATCAAAGGGGGGAAGATTTATCATAAAAGCGTGCTAACAGGTTCTTAGATGTGAGCGCTATGATTACAACGGAAATCACCTTTCCGACTGATGTATATGAGGCACAGGAGGACCTGGAAACACTGGAGGAATACGTCGGAGAACTGCAGGGATTATATGATGTTAGAGGAGAGGAGTCCGTATCACTTTCTACTGTTCAAGAAGAAACCTACGAACGTCTTCCTGTCATTGCCGAACGCTATCAGGACCTTTCCGAACAATGTCGGGACTTCCAATCAGCATACCCTGGTCTTGAACTGCTTTCCGGTGATGTATCAGAAAGTCTTGAAGCCATTGACGAGTTCGAGGACAGATTTTATGATGTCAAAGCAAAGCAGGACCGTCTGTCCAACGAAACAGAATTGGTAGCAGGACGACGTGTAGAGGACTATACTGGGCCAAAGCGTCATGTTACAAATGCAAAGGACGCAATTGCTGCGACCGATAATAAGACACTTGCCTTAGGTAGTGTGGCGGCGCTCAGTGCAGCAGGTGTAGGATACGCGTACGCGAACCGGGACGAGTAACAGGATATCAATCGATTCCTGTACCGCACTCACAAGATACAGTCCGTAATCACATCGATCGGTGCATTGGTCCGCACGCCTTTCGGCGAGAAATGCGTTTCTGTCGCCTGATATCCCTGCT
>CAZCWR010000009.1:15548-18344 GCA_964502455.1 uncultured archaeon
TTGGTCCGCACGCCTTTCGGCGAGAAATGCGTTTCTGTCGCCTGATATCCCTGCTCCTCTAACGCGTCGATCAGTTCCTGCTTCCGTGGCGCCTCCGACCCCAGGATGGCACCGAGGTTGTGCGTATCGTAGTACGGCGTGGTGATACCGCATTCATCGGATACGGTGCCCACGAGCTTTGCCGCGTCATCATATTCCTTGTCTGTCAGGAGGCCGTGCACGCTCTCCGCGAAATCGGGGCGCGAGAACTTGCCGGTCCAGAGCGGGCCTGCTGTCTCCACGGTTGCACCACAATGCGGGCACTCCTGCGCGATGTTCTTCATCTCTGTAAAGTCGCGCCAGCCGCAGTCCCGGCAGTGCTGGAGGTAGCCGATATGTTCCAGGAGACGGTTACATGTTTTCTTTGACTCCCGTACCTTTCCAAATACGCGGTAGTAGTGGCGTTCATACTGGCAGAGGAGTGGTTCGAACGCAAAGTTGTACCGTGCCATATGGGTAAAGACATCTTTGATCAGGATACGGAGCCCGGTCTCGTGCGAGAAATTGGTCTTCATCGGTTTCGAGGCGTAGCGGCGTTCGCAGACCTTCCGGTAGCTGCCGAACAGCGGACCAAGATCGGTCGCTGTCACACCGATTGCCGCGTCCCGGAACAGGGAGCGCGCCGCCGAATCCAGAAACGGTGCCGACGACCCAAACGGATCAAGATCCACGAAATCCAGTGACCGGTACCGCTCCGTCAACAGCGTGTTCGCATCCCTGTTCGTGACCGTCACCCGGCCCGTGTCGACCGTATCCGCGTTCAGTGCCAGGTTCTGTTCGATGTTCTCCACGGCCGTCGGATCCTTGTCGTTGATGATGACTTCGTCGATACCGTCCAGTTCATGCAGGTACCGCATGCCGCGGATACCGGAGGCGGACAGTGCATCGCAGATGGTCAGGTCTGTGTCCCGTTCACGCTGCTCCTGCCATGCCTGCAGTGTTGCAACAGAAATATCGCGGTTCGCCACCATCGCCGTGTTGTAGAACACGTCATCCTCAGTGGTCGGCTCGTCCTCCGGCTCCAGCCCCAGCGTGATCCCGCGTTCCTCCATCGTACTGTATCGTGGAGCCCAACGTTTATAGCAGTCCTGACACGCACAGCGGTGCAACAGTCACTAGAGGATTTAATCAATTACTGGCGATGTATCTGAGACCGTGCAAGAACATGCAGCGCTGTGATGGACACAGGGACATTAGTCGTCCGTTTCGTCCGGCTCTGTGTCTGCTTCTTCCTTGTGCTTTTCGAAACTCTCGATATCCATCCCGTCCTTGGCCTGCTTGGCGATCTGGTCGGTCGGCATCTCGACGTCCGGTCCGATGTCTGGTTCTCCCTCTTCTTTCATTGCCTTGATGTCTTTCCCGACCTGTGAGACGAATTCACGGGTGTCGGCACGCAGGTCCTTGATCTCGTCATCGTCGAGGTCGCCCATCTCTTTGTTCTTGACCTTTGCCATCACGTCGTCCCAGCGATCAAACAGCTCCAAGTGGTCGTCACCGAAGTCGGTGTTGTCCACCACGGTCTGTGGCAGGTCCTCCTTCTCTTCGGGTGGTTCGATGCCCTGTGATTTGAGGGCAGCGACGTTCGCCTTGAGGAATGTCTTGTACTCGTCGACGATGCCCTGGGCCTTGGACTTCCCACCGACTTCACCGGCCAGCTTGTGCATGCGACGGATGAAGTCATCGGTCTTCTCAAGGTGGTCGTCCAGTTCTGCACCGGTCACTTCTTCCGGATGCTTTTCGCCCTTGTCAGAGAACTCGTCGATATCACGGGCAATCTCAACGAACTCCGCTTCCAGCATGTCATTTTCCACAAACATCTCTTCCAGAACATCTGCCACGTCTTCCTTGCCGGGAGGTGCGCGACCGGTCAGCATGATCGGTGCCTGTCCGGCGTTGGCCACAGCCTGCTCCAGCTTGTGCGGAATGGAGCTTTTCATGTTCTGTTCTGCCTTCTTGTAGCCAGCGGCCGCCAGTTTCAGCCGTTTCTTCACGGCTTCCTCGGAGCTGTTGATCTTGCCGCGTTCCAGCATCCGCTTCGCTGGCAGGAAGATTCCAACGTCGTACACCGGTTCGCCAACCCGCAGGACCTGGATGACGAGCGGCTCGCCTTTCCGGATGCTGTCCCAGAAATCGGTGAGGAACGAGAAGTACTGGATCGTGATCCGGTCATCCGTCTCCTTCGCAAGGTCTGTGACCTTCTGCCGAATCTTATCCTTTGCTTCCGGCGGCACATCCTTCTCAAGCTTGGTATCGTCCAGTACGACGAACGTATCAATATCGGATTCGTGCGTGTGCTCGCCTTTCGGTACGGAGCCGTAGACGGCGACACATTTCACTTTTTCTCCCAGCTTCTCAGTAAGTTTATCAGCAAACTCTTCCGCCTTCTCCATGCGGCGCTCAGCACTCTTCTGCTGGGCCTCGTTCAGCTTATCCAGCTTATCCTTATCTGCCATTATAAATCCCCGTACAACAGACCACCGGCCATGTTTAAAAACGTTTTGTTACCGGAAAATGATACCATGGCCTTATCGCCATTCTTCGCGCTGCCATTCCTCTGGGCGGGTGTCTTTTTTGATGGCGGCACGTCCAGTCCATTCGTGGGTACCGGCCGCGGTCTCGATCAGGTGTTCCAGTGGGTCCAGGGCGTGGGCATGGATTTCCTGCCATTCGTGATGGAACTCGGTATCGGTGACGCCGAAGTATTTCTGGATCAGGTATTCGCGCAGGTCTTCGGGCTGATCCTTGTTCAGGATTTCT
>CAZCWR010000010.1:0-10290 GCA_964502455.1 uncultured archaeon
GTCCCCGCAGACGCAGGCCATGTTTGCGTTCACGTTCGCACCTGAGGACAGTGGCGATTACACCGGTGACATTGTCTTCGATGTGAGTGGGTCCGATATAGCCCCCTACAATATTACCGTCCCCGTCCAGCTTTCCGTGGATTGTAAGGATACGTTTGCGGTCGTGTACTGTATCACTGCGACCGATCTGTCTGCAAGCATCGCCGAAACCGGGTCGTACAACCTCTCCATAGACGTGAAGAATATGGGCGAAGAAACAGCGTTATTCACGTCTCGGGTCGAAGGTAGTCTGACGACACTGCTTACAGGAGATGCCCAGTGGGATGAACAGGTCAAACCTGGAAATACGACGACTGTCGATATCCCGTACAACGTGGATCAGTATGACTCTGGCCGCTATGCGGGATCTGTGATCCTTTCGGACCATGAAGGGTCAGTAGAGTTCAACACGTCGGTCGATGTCAGTATCCAGGAAGGAGAACTCGATGTATGGTCGGATAAGTCGGATCTCGGTGATTTCGTGGAAGGACAGGACATCACATTTGCCCTCACCATCAATAATACCGGGACAGTACCAATCGAATCCGTATCCGTCTCGAGTACGTCCCTTGACTTTTCAGAACAGGATACCGTAAACCTGGACAGCTTCGAATCGACCACCCGGAACTATACTGTAACAGCACCGTCAAACCTGCGTGGAACGGCCACGATAAATGTCAAAGCTGTTGACCTGGGCGCACAGACTTCCCATGACTTTACGCTCCGGACGTTTAAGGACTACACCAGTGATATCGCAGAACTGCAGGAGTGGGTGAGTACCAAACAGGAAGAAGTTGCCGCCAGGGAAGGAGAGATTGACGAGGCAGAATTTGAGAATATCAAGAACGATCTAACCCGGATGGAGAATGACCTTGGTCAGGCACAGAGCAAGTGGGAATCCGGAGACTATGATGGCGCGGAAAAAGACTATAAGGATGCAGAGTCACTGAAAGGAACCGTTGAGACCAGTATTTCAAATGCCGGTACCGGCGGTAGTTCGGATGAAACCGGAGGAGAGGATACGGATTCAGAAGAGGGCGGTGGTATTGGGTTGAACGATCTTGTCCTGCCAATGGCAATCATCCTTGTCCTCTTCGCCGTAGTCGGTATCGTTCTGTACCTCAGTGTCGTTCCCGAGAGAAACCGATACTGACGGGATATAAACATGTGATGCGTACTTCGACCCGGTTGTGAACAACTATGAGCGTTCCGGAGACCATTATAGCTGATGTCCAGGGGAACAATATACTGCTGTTTGTCGTACTGATACTGCTGTTTATTATCGGGTACAAACTACTTCAGACTGTTCTCCGGCTTGGACTGATTGCGGTCATGTCGGGACTGTTCCTCGTTGCCCTCGATGTGATTGGGATCGGCCCCGGCGTAACGGTGGACCGGTTCATCCTGTTCATGGTGCTTGGAACCGGTCTGTTCATCCTGTACTCGAGTATCGCGATGCTGTTTTCGCTCCTCCAGCATACGACTGGGTTCACTTCAGACCTGATACAGTGGGCGTTCAAACCGGTCAAGACGGAGAAACGACTCGTGCACAGGCTGGGTGCGGCCGCGAAACAGAAGCGGGACGCACTGAAGCATCGGACACGTGAAACCGCAGGCGGTACATCAAAAGAGAAAGCAATCATCCTGGGCGAAGTTGATGACAACGAGGAATGACAGTGACGTGTTCAAGATCAAAGGCTCCCGGACTGAGTACGACAACATCCACAACGCGATCACCATCGCGCGGACCCGGGCAACAGAGGAAAAACAGTCGATCACGATACAGCGGAAACTACTGCACACGTACGAACCATTTATCCGGATCCATCCTGACGGGACACGCGAACAGCTCCACGAAGAACCAGAACATACCACGTACTGACACTGGCATCACTGTACCGGCCGATACCTACTGACCCGGCCGTTTACCTGGTCTCTCCGCCGATCGTGATCGTCGAATCCTTATCCTGGATACGTCCGCGGAACACATCACCCGCCAGCCGGTACCGGTACCCCTGATCCAGTGCGGTCAGCGCGATCTCGCCTTCAAAGAACTCGAACACTGCGCTTTCGTTCCGCAGCGCGATATCGGAGCCGCCGGTACTGATATTACCGGACGCCGTATCAAACGCCACTTCCTGATGCTTGACGCCGATGAGCTGCAACGAGTCGATAGCAGCGTCCTCCAGTGAGAGACTGGTCGGAGACGTATAGTTCATGGACAGGCCGTCCGTTTCGATGCGGTGGATCGTCCCGTCAAGCGCGACCGTGTCGGTCGTCGAGAACGTACCGGTGAACTTCCGCAGGATGACCGTTACAGCGGTTGTGTCGTTATCCCCTGGCGTGATCTGGGAGTCGCCGACAGTGAGCGGTGTCTGCTGATCGATCTTCAGCCGTACCGTTGCAGGTTCACCTACTGATATATCCGCATGTGTTGTGGTGAGATCTGCGGATATGGATGTGTTTGCCGGCTTCGGCCCAGGTTCCGGGAACAGTGCCGATACAAGGTTCCAGTCCGTCACGTCTGAAAGGTCATCGGCCGAAAACGACCCGATCTGGCCCCAGATATCGTTGGAGTCTACCTCGCCCCCACTCATCGCGATCGCTATCCCGAACAACGTGATAAAGACACCTGCAAGAATACGGATATCCATTCCCGCCATGTACACGCTTTGGTGGAAGCCAGTATAAAAGTTATACGTGTATAAGGGAAGCGGAATGCAGCGAGTCATCGTTCTCGAACCGGAGTCATCGGGGAACATCGGGTTCATCGCACGCATCATCGAGAACTTTGATATCGACGAATTCATCATCGTCAACCCGCAGTGCGACGTTCGAGGCAGCGAGACAGCGAAGGAACGCGCCGTCCACGCACAGGACACCTTGAACCAGGCACGGATCGTCGACACACTGGAACAGGCCGTGGACGATCTGGACTACCTTGTTGGGACGACCGGGGTCACCGCCAGCGACGAAAACATCCTGCGGACCACGACCACACCACGCCAGATGACCGAGAACGTACCGAAGGACGCACACATCGGGCTCCTGTTCGGCCGGGAAGGTACCGGACTCAGCAACGACGAGCTCGACCAGTGTGACTGCGTGGTGTCTATCCCGGCGTCGGAGGATTACCCGGTGATGAACCTGTCGCATGCGGTCGCCGTTATCTGCTATGAATATTTTACGGGCGTTTCCACATCTGCAGAGGATGGAACAAGTTCCTCGCGGAGGGAGCGAGATGTCCTTGAAAACCTATTTAAAGATATTACGGAAAAGCTTGAGTGGAGTCATTCCAGGCAGGAAAAAGCGGTACGCGCGTTCCGAAACGTAATGGGTCGCGCGTACATCACCGGTCGTGAACTTTCCCTGCTCCTCGGACTGTTCCGTGAGGTTCGCGACCAAATCAATGAAGTTAAAAGGCAAGAGAACGAACGTGAATAACAATGGTATTTTTCCCTGGACTCGGTGGCGGTGAAGGCGGATTTTTGCAAATGCTCCTATCATTCCTGATGCTGATCGCGTTCTTCATATTCTTCCCACGCATCATGCTCTTCCAGATCATGTACAAGATGCGGAAATCCGTCGACAAACTGGAGGAGAACGCGACAGAAGCTGAGGAACTGTTCTTTGATTCTGTCACCACCAATCCAACCGGAGACATGCGGGACGACATGGACGCCATGAAGAACATGGTCGTCTCCCCGCCGACAGGGATCGACCCGAACGGGCTCGTTCACAAGCTGGAAAGCATCCTCGACTTCTCCGAGGACAAGATGGAACGGTTCGTCCACGACATGGCGGGCGAGGATATGGGTGAGGAACAGAAAGCCAACGTGACCATGGGATTCAAGGGCGTGTACGGCAGCCAGCAGATTTACGTCATGGTCCGCCACTTCAAGGAACTGATCGAGGACACGAAGAACTTCCAGCTCGGTGGCATGATGCAGATGATGCTCCCATTGTACGAGGAGATCGCCGAATCACAGAAGGCGGCCACGGAAGCGTTCGTCAACGGCGTCCCGATCGGTGACTCGGTCGGCCCGATGATCGCCGCATCGTTCATGGAGAATGAACCGGAAGAAGCCGCCGAAGACGTTATCTATACAGAAGAAACATACGAGGACAAGGACCTGCTCGTCCTCAAGTCGAACGGTCCCGGCTCCCGCCTCGGCAAGTACGGGGATGCGATCGACGATCTCGTGGAAAACCACGACATCGGCAAGATCATCTTCGTCGATGCCGGGATGCGGTTCGAAGGTGAGGACACCGGCAAGGTCGTTGACGGGACAGGCGTCCTGATGGGTGGCCCGGGTGTCGAAAAGTTCAAGATCGAAGAGATTGCGTCCGAACACAACATCCCGCTCGAAGGATTCGTTGTCAAGCAGAGCGGTCCACAGGCATCACGTCCGATGCACAGCAAGATTTACGACGCGGTACCGAATGCCATTGAACGCATTGAAGACGAGATCGTGGACACTGACGGCACGGTCCTTCTGGTCGGTGTCGGGAACACGGTCGGCATCGGCAACTCAAAGGACAGCATTCAGGACCTCCCGGGCAAGCTGGAGGAGTACTGGGAAGAGGAAGACGAAGAATCCACCTCCTACTTCGGCCTCATGAAAGCCTTCCCGATGGGTGGGGGCGACCAGTACGGCGGTATGCACGCCCTCCTGTCACGGGTTCATCCAACGATGGCGATCAAGACGAACGCCCGTCAGAAGCTCGGGCCGAAGAACACGTTCGAACTGTTCCAGGGTCTGGTGCGGTAAACGCGCGTGGCTACTGCGCGTCCGGCATATCTTTCTTATGTCTTTGAACCAATGATGGGCTATGACAAATAAAGAGATCGACATCTATTCGGATGGGGCGTCCCGCGGCAACCCGGGCGATGCCTCGTACGCCTACGTGTTCGTGGAGGACGGAGAGATCGTCGACGAACAGGCCGGGTATCTTGGACGGAAGACCAACAACCAGGCCGAGTACCACGCCGTTATCAACGCACTGGAACATGCACTGGAGAACGGCGTAACCCATGTCCGGTTCCACTCGGACTCGCAGCTCATGGTCAACCAGTTGAACGGAGACTGGCGCGTCAAAGACCGTGACCTCCGGAAACTACACCGGCAGGTGCAGGATCTCCGTGAGCAGTTCGACAAGGTGACGTTCACGCATCTTCGGCGGGAGAACGAGTTCATCGCCGCGGCGGACCAGCTGTGCAATGAGACACTGGACCGGCAGCAGGGATGACGGAGCAGGCTTCCAGACATATTTATAAAGTTACACTGAGTGTTCTGTCAGTGAAGGTGTTTTCCGATGAGCCTACGACCTGCACGGATTTACCGGGATAAACCGAAGCGTCCGTACACGCGGATGTCGCAGAAAAGTGAGAATGATAACTATATTACAGGCGCTCCAGCTCCGAAGATTTCTATCTTCGAGACCGGGGCCCGGAAGGAGGAGTTTGACGATGAGAAGCGTGTGTCGCTCCGTGTTGAGGAAGGAGCAGCGATCCGCGGGAATGCGCTCGAAGCAGCGCGTGTTGCGGCGAACTCCCACCTGAACAAGGAGGTCGGCCCGGAGCACTATCATCTCCGTGTAAAAGTGTATCCGCACCACGTGCTCCGGTACCACCCGCTTGCCGGTGTAGCGCAGGCAGACCGGTACTATGAAGGGATGCGGAAGCCGTTCGGACGCCCGACCGGCCGCGCAGCACTGGTGGATGAGAACCAGGAGATCATGTTCGTCCGACTGTCTGACACTGACTACCAGACGGCGCGGCGTGCACTGGAACGTGCACGGGACAAGCTCCCGGTCAGTGGTCGTGTCAAGGTCACGGACGCTGATGAGTGAGCTGGCATCGTGGTGATAGTCCAGCGGAGTATACTGGGCGATACGTTGATGATTGCCTGAACGGTCCAAGCCTATTTAAATCAACGTCGTCTACGTTCTCGAATAATGGGCAATCCGTTGTTGTACCACGGGTCCCTGGGGATTGCCGGGATCAGTCTCAGTCTTGTGGGTATGGCGAACGCGAGCGGTGACTACACGGTCAGTGCTGTTCTTATGGCCGTTGGCGGGCTGGGTGTGGCGGTTGTGTCCACGTATGCGATAATTCTGGGAGATGCGTACATCTTTATGTGGACTCCGTGGATTGTCTGGCTGGGTATTGTTGCAGCGGTCATGGCGTTGATCGGTGCGGTACTGCTCAACGCCCCGATGCCGGTCATGCGGTTTCTCCGCGCGAGTGGGATGCCGGTGCCGTGAGGTGCCCTGATTATGCGAACTGTTCGTCAAGCCAGTCGATGATGTCGTCACTTTCGTACATGGATGCGATGATGGCACCGCTGTCGTCCCGGACCACGAGGAAGGGGACCTGGTCTTTGCCGCCGAGTTCCATGAGTTCGTCCATCTCTTCCTCATTTTCGCGTGGGTGGTGTGTAATATATGAGACACCGAGTTCGGACATCCGCTTTTGAACCTTCTGACAGTACGGGCAGCCGTCCAGCTGGTACAGTTCCAGTTGCATAGAGCCTGGTTGTATGTACGAGCATAAATAATCTGGTATTGCAGCGGATGGAAAAGAACGTGTTCGTTACAGGTCGCGTTCTTCGGGCAGGACGATGTCGGTGCCGTCGCACTGGTCGTCCGCGTACAGTTTTGCGGTGTAGGCAAGCAACACGGCGTCGAACTCCCAGACACTTTCGATGTCGTCTGTGTCGATACCGTATGCTTCCAGGTGACGGTCGTCGGTGATGTCCAGGCGCTGTGCGACCAGTTTGGGGTGGGACTCGATGATCTGTGCGCCGACCCCGGAGCGTTTGATGGAGTTGCTGAGGAACTCCGCCCGTTCCAGGAGGCGGCGACTCCGCATATCACGTGGAAGCAGACTGTACCCCTCGTCGACCAGTTCTTCCTCGCCACTCCGGAACTGCTGGGCGGTGTCCGGATCGACATCGGTGTCAGATTCCGGTGAACTGACCAGTTCCTTGTCCTGGATCTCTTCCGGTGGCGCGTTCAATGCGATGACATCCGGCCGGTACTCGGTGATCAGGTCTATAATGTCCTCGTCCCGGTGGGTGGAGTAGGTGGCCACATCCTCGTCCCTGTCATCGTCGTCATCGGTGATGAATGCGACCGCACAGTCCTCGCCTTCCTCGCCGTTCAGGATGATCCCGCAGTACGTCATATGCTAGAGAGCGGGGTGGAACATTTTAAACCACAGGGGCATTCAACGCGAATCATGCGATGAGTGGAGTCCATGTACAGGTTATTTATGCCAGCAGTGAACTGGTATGACTCATGTACCGTGCGTTGCGGACGGAGATTGAGCGGAATCTGGAACTCGCTGATTCGACCCGGGACATGATTGTACAGGAGCGTGACATGCTGCAGGGTGATGTCAAACAGCGGGTTGTCCTGTACCAGTTCCACACGGACGTATGGGACATGCTTGTCGGGACCGGGAACCTGGACGCGTTCTCCTCTCCGGATGTACTTGCATCCTGTTATGAGCGGTTAACGGAGGTGAACGACCTGATCACCAAGTTCAACGAGGTCGGTGACGCCATCCTGCATGCTCCGTTGTTGAACCGTGGCGGAAACACGTATGGACGGGACCATGTCATCGACATCATCAAGGAACGCTGTGAAGAGGTAGAACACGGGTTGCAGGACGCATACCGGGTCGTCGAGGAGCGACTGGACCGGACGTGCCCGTACTGCGATACAGTCGTTGCGGACGCATCAGACCTTGAGCCACATATCCGGCAGAACCACGGTGATATCGAGCCGTAGTACCGGGAACGCAATATTTATAGGCGAACAACGGATAGTGTTATACAGGGGGGGTATGAAACAGGATGTTTGAACGGATTGTCGTGTATTTCACGGATTCTGACCAGTACCTGGACCTCGGGATACTTTCCGTGTTTTTTACATTGCTGTCAGTAATGCTTGTGAACAGTCTGGTACCGTTCCGTGTCGGTGGCCAGGAACTGGCAGGGATTATGACCGTGTTGATCACATCTCTGGCCGTGGCGTACCCGTTCGTCCATTACCTGCTGCGTCGTGAACAGGAAGAGATCAAAGAACGATGGTCGGAGCCACACCTGTTACGGCGGCACATTGAGGACTTCACACTGTACATGTCGTTTTTCCTCGGATGTACCATCGCGTTCGCTGCGTCCACGTTTTTCGTACCGAACGAGTTCTACACGATCCAGATCCAGGTCCTGGACTCAATTGGGGCACCGACCGGACAGGTAATAAACACCTCATTTTTCATGGAAATCGTAGCGAACAACCTGTGGGTGTTCTTCGTGACGTTCGTCCTTACATTCTTTGTGACATCCGGCGTTGTGTTCGTCCTGGTATGGAACGCGTCCGTGCTCGGTGTACTGATCGGGATACTCTCTCACTCCCTGACCGACGTTCCCATTCAGACCCTGCCGTACCTGCCGCACGGCATCCCGGAAATCGGGGCGTACGTCCTGGCCGGTATCGCCGGTGCACTCATGTCGTACCAGGCAGAACTGTACATGTTCGGGGACGAGAACGGTCACCGGACCGTACTGGCACGAGACGCCCTCACCCTGTTGAGTATCGGTGTAATGATGGTCCTCGGGGCCGGTGTCATCGAAGTCCTCTAACTATTGCTATCGCGGTGGCTACTGCGCTGGTTATGCGTCAAGATCGTTCAGCAGGCCCGGGTGTTCTGACTGGAGTACTGCTTTGACCTTTGACAGCAGGGTCGACTGTACATCGTCAAGGTCGCCCGTGTTATCGATCTTCACGTTGTAGAATCTGCTGTCCCGTGGGTCTATATCGTATTTTTCCTTGTACCTGTTCATCGCGTCCCGGTTCCGTGACCTGACGTGTTCACGGGCTGTCTCCTTAGTCATATCTTCCCGTCCCCTGATACGATCGGCCACAGTGTCCGGGTCGCACGTCACCCATATCCGGAGGGGTGCGATGTCCTGCAGCAGTGCCCCGGCCAGTCGTCCTTCCAGTACGAACCGGTTCCGGGTGAACGCGTATTCCAGTGCCGTCCGGTCCCATTCCATGTCGAAATCGGTGTCCAGTTCGTCTTCGAGTGTGGGTTGTCGCCGGTCAAATTCCTGGATGCTCATACTCATCTCTGCGGCACGTTCCCGGAAGAAGTCACCTGCAGTCACCCGGTCGAATCCAAATACGTCACAGAGAAACTTGGCGTGAGTGGTCGTTCCGGCACCGGTCAACCCGCTCACCGTGAAGATTTCGCGGTTCGGTGCTCCATGGGTTTCCCGCAGGTCACGTTCAACGTCATCGAAGGTCGGGATGCCGGTCATACCGTATCTGTTGAACGTATATTGAAAAATAGTGTGGGCCGTCCAGTACCACGGGCAGCAGCATGGAAATGTACAGGTATTTATTAAAGCGGCGACATGGAGGTACTGTATGGCAGAAAAAACCGTTGAATGCCGCGAATGCGGGTGGGAAGGCATCCGATCGACGCTGGAACAGTA
Organism: uncultured archaeon; assembly: GCA_964502455.1. Taxonomy (GTDB): domain Archaea; phylum Nanohalarchaeota; class Nanosalinia; order Nanosalinales; family Nanohalalkaliarchaeaceae; genus Nanohalalkaliarchaeum. The sequence continues at coordinate 9,546 of CAZCWR010000010.1, forward strand.
CAAGTGCCCGAACTGTGGTTCACGGAAGCTCAGGACGGAAGGGTCCTCACTCAGTCAGGAGGATAACTTGAACCCGCCCTCCGGCGCAGACGATGCGGAAGATATGTCTGCCGCCGATTAACCCGCCTGTACTGTAGCTGTCACCAGAGACTACCTTTTTATTCAAGTATATACATCCACTATATATGGCGTTGACGCCTGACAGGAAAAAAGCCGCCATCGTCGGTGTCGTACTGAGCGTGTTCGGTCTGTTCGTCCTGATGTACGGTACATGGCTGATGCCGGAAGCAAACCAGCAGGAACGACTCTTCTCATCGATGATGACCGTAATCTTTGGATTCCTGCTCACCATCACCTCACTTTTCGTGTTCGTGGTACCTGCCGCCATCGACTATCTGAACGACGCTCTCGACCGTAATCTGGAATAACACATGATCCATCGCCATCGAACAGGTACGTTTCATCGCCTATCCCGTAACAAATCCCTGTCTCTGACACATGATCGTATAACTGTAGGCGTTCATCGTTAGCAAATGTTTGTACGGCAACCGCCGCCAGAGGAATATTCGGGGGGCTATTAGTACGTGAATCTGTTCTTGTACCTATCAGTATGGACCGGTCGGACACCCTTACCGCTGTCACTGTCATCGGTATCGTCGTACTGTTCGCCGCAGTACTGGCAGTGGCACAACCAAACAATACCACGACAGACTCACCGAACAACCCGGTAAACAGTTCCAACGAC
>CAZCWR010000010.1:10300-18323 GCA_964502455.1 uncultured archaeon
ATACATCAATTCTTGACCCCGCGCCTGTCACGAACACCGCTAATACGACCACAGACCCGGTCGATACGAACGCCACCGGTACGGAGAACACAACCGGCAATACCACACACCCCCGGAACACCTCACAGGCAGCGGGGAACGGCATGGTCTGGGTACCAGAGAACGGAGCGTGCGAACTGAAGGAGACATCCATACAGGACGATGAACTGGGTACTATCAGCATCCTCTACCACCCCACATTCGATACACGGGCAGCCTGCGAGGACTATCTTGCAAACCGGGATAGTACCGGCCCGGGGAACAGCACCCGACCAGGAAACGGGAGTGGCCCCGGAAACAGCACTGGACCAGGGAACAGTACCGGGCCGGGCAACGATACAGGTCCTGGTAATGGTAATGATACGTTCCTGATGGTCGAGGCCACGTACTTCCAGAATGGGACGGTGGACTTCGTGGAGGTCCGGCGCACTGATACTCGTCGGGAACCGTTCGAAGAAGGGAACATGTCGTTTCGACTGGAGTTACAGGACATACAGGAACAGCGACTCGCTGATACACACGTATACCCGGATATCACGGAGTCACCGGCGTATGATCCACATGCCTCTGCACAATCCTATCTCCCCAACATATCCGGGGCAGCGTATGTTGTAGCGTACCATGACGGCGTGGAACAGGACCGTATCCAGATTAATGAATCATGCCTGGGTGGCTCGTGGGGGCGGGCCTGTACCGATCCAGACGGTCCTGGAACGTTGCGTGGGTGGATGGGGAACGCGGACAGCTGTGAACAGGTCGTTCATCCGATCGATGTCGCACCCGATCCGATATTCGATACCGAGCAGGCCTGCCTTGATTTCTGGCAGGACCAGGGCAACGACACCTGGACCATCAACACGGACAGGGCGTGTGTAACGACCGATCAGCCAGAGGAAAGACATGAAGAACTGGTATTCGATACACAGGAAGACTGTGAAGACTACCTCGATGACCCCGGCGTGGTCATCCACTGGATACCAACCGGAACCGACACCTGCGACTCCATCGTCCGCCCGGCCGACCAGACGGTCTCGTCTAATAGTAACAGCACGGATGATACAGCTAATGATACCGCCCGCTCTGTCATCCCCTACTACGAAACAGAACAGGACTGCCTGGACCGTCACGATCCTGTCGGGCCAGATCCCGGATACCGGATGCTCTGGTTTGTAGAAAACGGTGAATGCATCCAGAACAACGTAAGTGGCGTATACGACACACAACCACCGTTCCACTCGGAAGACCGGTGCCAGGACTATATAGATGACCAGAACAATCCCGATCCACATCCAGACCCAACACCCAATCCGGACACAGATCCCAATCCTGACCCAGATCCAGTGACTGATCCAGATAATGGGCGCAATCCAGATGATGGAACCGGAAACGGCAATGGAGATAGAGCTGGTGATGGAACTGGAACAGGAGATAGGGGTGGAGACGGAGACGGAGGGGGGAATGGCGATGATGGTGGAGATGGTACGGATATCCGAACGGTATGGGTGCCGTGGGATGCGTCGTGTAAGCAGCTCATGCTGTCGGCAGATGTTTCCGTGGAGCCATCGTATCGTACCCAGGAAGCCTGTGCGGCCACACTTCCTGATGACAGCGACGATGACACACGCTCCGATGAGATGAAAACAGTATGGGTACCGGGAACAGATGGCTGTGTGCAGGGACAGGTACCTGTAGGCGTCGCGATCGAACCGTCATTTGTATCGGAATCGGACTGCCAGGAATATATGTCACGTGACGACCCGTCACCGGGTTCTGATCCGGGACGGCCATCTGACGGTGATCGAATCATGGTCTGGGCGATACAGGATGGGACGTGCGTCCAGGGGACAGCACCCCGTAATCAGGTACCGGATCCGTCATTCGAGACAGAGACGCAGTGCCAGCAGTACCTGCAGACACAGGGACGGTCGGTTGGCCCGTTACAAACACTGACCGGTGGGGTTATCGAGGACGAGGAAGGGTTCATCGCCGCGGTCCTGCAGATACTGGCCGACATGGTGGAGATCCTGCGGACGATCGTGGTCGAAGTCCTGACACAGTAAAGTAGTCAGCATCTACCAGTGGTCCAGAAACGCTTCAGCGCCACCGGATTTGTCGTCCTCGAACATGCTGGTTTCGGAGTCTTCCAGAGGACTGTTCCGGGACTGATCGTGGTTGAAGGTCCACCACAATTTTTAAACGGCGGCGCCATAAATCGTATCATGCACCGGCTGGTCCCGTGTCTGCTGGTGGTCATCCTTGTCGCCGGATGTGGTGGCGGATCAAATGGCAGCGGGGGCCAGTCGGGTACCGCAGGTGATACGATGCAGCAGATGACCGTTACAAGTCCGGCGTTCGACGACGGTGAACGCATCCCGGACAAGTATGGCTACACGCAGGAAAACGTAAACCCGCCACTCCATATCGAAGGCGTCCCGGAACAGGCCGAATCGCTTGTACTGATCATGGATGATCCGGACGCCATAGAGCCGGCCGGCAAGATCTGGGATCACTGGGTGGCCTGGGACATCGACCCGACCACACAGACCATCCCCGAAGACAGTGCACCGGCAGGTGGTGTTGAAGGTCGGAACGATTACGGCGAACTGGGATACGGCGGCCCCAACCCGCCAGACCGGGAGCACACCTACCATTTCCGCGTCTACGCCCTGGACACCCCATTGAACCTGCCAAGCAATGCGACCCGTGAAGACGTGGAAGACGCGATGGACGGACACGTAATCGTGGAAGCCGAGCTGACCGGGACGTTCTCACCGGAACAGACTTAAGAGTACTGCTGCATTGTACGGTAGGCGGAACGTATGGGGGTACGGGAGGATATCTGGAACGGTATATGCCGCGGTGTCCGTGAGGGTATCGAAGCAGCAGATATCACATTTTACAGCACGCCGGACACGATAGCAGAACAGTCAGTTGAGGAAACGATTATCCCAAACCTTGCTGGCCCGGACACAGTCGATGAACATCTTCTGGAGTGCCGTGACACGGACTACGAAGAAGTACTGGACGAGCTTGAGACGAAATACGGGAATGTCCGTGTACGAGAGTATCACACCAGTGAATCCACTACCCGAAACAGTATGATGGAATCCTACCGGGATGGTGCAGACTATCTCGCGGAACGTCTTCCGGATGACCATGTACAGGCAGTGAAAGCAGTAGATGCTGTAGAGAACGGCGACCGTGCCACCATCATGTACTACATGCTCTCCGGGGAGGAACGGCCCGATACCGAGACCGAAATCTTCCCGTGATTTGATGTCTTCTACAGTAGTGCATCATCCGTTGAATCCCGGTATGCTGTAGAAACCAGTCAGTAACACCCAAGTTACTCTTCATAGGTGGTGTCCGAAAGCATTACCGCTTCATATGCATCGGATGGAACTGCTGCGTATGACATGTCCTCCGATGCACCAACAGCGCCATCGGGTTCGATAATCTCTCCATATTCGGCGAGCTGATGTTGTTCGTAGTCTTCCTCGGGGATGAGGATACCGCCATCAGGCATCAGTTCGTCATCTTCGTATGTCTCTGCCGCCGTATCTTCCACATCTTCTGCTGGTTCATCGCCACCAAGGATTGATGACGCCTTGTTCCAACTCATATCCGCGACACCAGCAGCGATACCTGTCGGTATTGACCCAATGTATACTGCTCCAGCTCCGAGTGCACGGGATAGGTCATGATTTCCTACAAGACCACCGCCAACCGTACCGACGAGTCGCACGCCCCAAGCAGTTGCAGGTGATGCACCGTCCATGCTCTGAGCGATAGAATTGCTTGCTTCCCATCCAGCATAGAGGCCACCAGCACGTGTGCCAACTTTCTCAGTAGCTGCCGCACCGATGATGATCGTTTTACCATGCAGTTCCTGGAGCTTCCCTGTGCTCTCTTCCTCGGCTTGTTTCCAAGCCCCTCTATGTATATCATTGAGTGATTTAGGCCCGCGATAACGACTTCTCATGATGCTCACTGTCCCTAAAGAAACGAAGTTATTCCGCGTCGATCAGTACCGCATCAACGGACCCATTCTGCCCGGGGCGTGAGGTAACGCGGGCACGTCCCTGATCGGTCTCGATGATTGTACCTTTCGTGATGATGTCCCGGCGGACGTAGTCAGGGTTCGCCGTGTTCTTCTGGACGTTCGTGATTGCTGCTTTCTCTGTTTCGCCGTCTTTCGACAGGTTGACGGTGTTGATGCGTTTCACGCGGTTCTTCTTGTCGTTGCCGCGTGCGTCCTGTTTTCTAATCTCTTTGTCACCGAGCTGTGTCTCCGTAAAGTCACCGCCTTCTTCGTGCTTGCGGCTTTTCCGGTATGGCCGGTATCGGCCGCCAGACGGTTTTTGCCGTGATCGTGTGTGTCTGTTCGCCATCGTGTATGTCCCTCTCTGGTAAGAATATGATTCAGGTTTTTATAGTTTGTCTTGTAAGTGAAAACACGGCTTAATATTTATAAGCCTACCTTGTGTAACAACAGGAGATGATCTCATATGTCTGAAAGCGGTCCACTACATTTGCTTGATTCGGCGAAAGGCAGCAATGTCATTGCAAAACTGAAGAACGGTAGTACGGTGTCAGGGACACTGAAAGCATACGACCTCCACCTCAACATGTATCTGGAAGACGCGACGATGGAGAACGACGGATCCCAGACGCAGTATGGAACACTGCTCGTGCGTGGGGACAACGTCATCGTGGTGTCTCCGGAGTAACAGTTTCAAAGTGATCAATAATGCCTGAAGGAACGTTCGAAAATGCAGAGATTTTCTGCACCTACCATCATGGTGATCAATAATGCCTGAAGGAAAGCTACGGAAAGGAAAGCGGAACAAGAAGGTGCACGGTACGTGCCGTCGCTGCGGGGAGAAAGCGTTCCACCTGAAGAAAGGTGTGTGCGCATCCTGCGGATTCGGCAAGAGCAAGAAGCGCCGTGACTACAACTGGCAGAAGAACCGGAAAGACTGACGGTCACCGGCTATCGTGCTGAATATTTATGTAGGCGCGACCCAAATTGACCTGTATGGGCGACCGACTGGCGAGTACACGGAAGAATATCCAGTTGATTTCTGGCGGACTCATCCTCTCCACAGGACTCGGGGTCGCCGCGATCTACGCCTCGCAACGTGACTTTGTCGGTGTGTTCGTCGGGTTCTCCCTGTTCATTGTTGGATACGAGATATCACAGTACAGCGTCTATACAAGCGAGGACTCCAAGGCACGCGCATTTGTCGAGGACATGCTGGACTCCTCCGGACTTGTTGACTTCTTCATGGCATTGATCGGGCTCGGTACCATTACATACGGATTCGTCAACATGTTCCGCAGTCTCGAAGAAGCCCAGCTCACACTTGCCGTCCTGTCGGCCCTCACCATGTTCGGTGGATACATGATGGCCCATTACGCAATCAACAACACCGTGGTATAACCGGGGGAACAACCACCATGCCAGAGACAGACACGCCCGAACAGGAACACCCTGAAGATCCGGAAAACAACGAAGAACAGGAACCTGAGGAGCACCCCGTATACTGGCTGTACGATACAGAAACCCTGTTCGACATCGCACGACGTACGGCCGGACTGATCATCGGGATGTCAGTTGTCGCCGTTGCCATGTCGTTTGGCATGTTCTACGTCCAGCAGGAGCGTTTCCTCGAAGTCTTCATCTCCGCCACACTGGGATGGTCGGGATATCTTGCCGCCCACTACGCGGCCACCGGCAAATTCATCCACCAGCGCCAGGAACAACACGTCCTCCCGCAGAGTTCACGGAAAATACTGGGCGGTATCAGCGGTGTCCTCATCCTCACCGCCGGCATCGCCATCTGGGCGATCTCCCTCCAGCAGGGCGACCGCCTCACCAGCGTCCTCGGGGCACTCATCTTCCTCGCCGGCTACACCATCGCCCACTACGAATTCACCGGCGACCTGCTCTGAACACACTGAGATGGACGACGCGTCTAATCTGCGAGTGGGTCCGAGCAGATTCGAACTGCCGATCTCCGCCAATTCCTCCGAACGTGAGATGCAACTTCTCTGACGAGAAGCTGGATCGAAAATTGCAGTGCAATTTTCTGCTCCTCACAGCTCCAACCCAGGAGCAGTTCGGGTGTGAAGGCGGCGTCATAACCACTAGACCACGGACCCGCCGGTTATCGGATGGGCGTGAAGACATAAAAAGCGTATGGCTGCTGGTGTCACCAGTACGTACGGGATACGTGCTCCGGTTCCGTGTTGGTCACTTGCTGGATGTACTGGTCGAACGCGATGCTTGTGTCTGTTCCGGTGGCGATACAGCGGGCGACGGCGTCCACAAGCTCCCGTTCCGGTTCGTCATCCGGATGGAACAGGGAGAGGAACTGGCGGCCATCACGGGTCATGCCCGGAACCCCGGAGAGGATATCAGTGTCCGGATTGTCCGATAGATACGTGTTGAATGGATCGTCATCAAGATCGAATATATCATCGGCATCCGTATCCAGTAGCGCGTTGAACAGGGCAAAATTCCCGTCAAGTTTCCCGCTGACCGTCTCGTACGAGAACGCATCATCGTCGGTGCCAAGCGCCGCAACACGACTGACAAGTTCCCGTTCGCACTGCTCGGCCACCTCATCGGGGACATCCCGGTAGAAGGTATCGCCGACTGCGTCTTCTCGGGCCATCCGGTACGTATCGGTCAAGTCTTTGATAGCTGCGAACTGCTGTTCGTCCGCTGCCAGTCGGTCCATGATCGCCTCATACCGGTTGTATGATACCGTGTCTTCAGCGTTTTGGTCACGCAGTGAATCGACGAATGCGTCGGCATCAAGCAACGTATCCACACTGCCGGTGTATGCAGCAACCCGTGATGGAAGCTTCAGGACGCGCTCCTCCGATGTACAGCCAAGGCCGTGGTTCTCTGCGGAGACCAGCAGGGCCGTGTAGTCCAGTGCGTGATCGGTATCCTCAACCAGCAGGAATGGCTCGTAAGAGTACTGCTTCCCGTGTTTAGGGACATCTTCCGTGAACCAGGAGGATGCGCTGTACGCATCGTCCCACACGTCTTCCGCCGATAATTGCTCCGTTGATACGATGTCATCATCCGCGACGTATGCCGCGGTGACTGGTTCATCGGACGCCTCGAACAACGCAGATAGCGTCTGACGCGTGACACGTTCATCAAAATCAGCAGTGTCCTGTGTATACGCTTCCGCCGCGTCCTGCAGGTCAGTAAATGCGCCGTATACCTCGCCGTCGAACGGTAGCTCCCGTGTTACATCCTTCTCCTCGTACCGTGTATCATCCGGCTGCAGTGACGTCAGAAACTGTGACAGCGCTGTATATACCTCGTCTTCAACCGTCATGAACCTCCCCCCGAACCCTATTATAGAGGCAGAACTTGAAAAATACTTCGAATAATACGCCCTTTATGTATACGATCGTTCAACATTAGGGGGGGAAAGTAAACGAAGACCCGTACAGATAAATATCTTGGAGCAAAACAGGTATGTGCGATGACCGAGGAACGTCCAGTGCAGGCGCTGCACGACCAGATCATGGAACGGTACGACTGCCGTCCGGTCTCGTACCGGGAGCTGGAGCAGCGGTACGGCGATGAGGTGGATAATTTCCAGGAAACGTTCGCGAGCGCGGTCAACACCTTCAACTACCGGAACGGTCCGGAGCGGGATGTGGACGTGTTCATCTATATGGACGACGATGATATCGACACACTTGCCGCGTTCCGTGACTACCTGGACGACACCGATTCATGGTACCTGTCCCGCTCATTCCGCAACGGCAACAGCGACATGGAGGAATACCAGGAAGATGTGCCAGAGTTGACGGATGAAACACTGGACAATCTGTACGAGGAAGATCTGCTCTCAAAGCTAGGTGGTATCACACTGGTCACCGATCAGGGCTGGTGGGCGATGTACCACAACGATGCGGACGGTATCTACGTCCCGCGAGAACCACTGGACCG
>CAZCWR010000011.1:0-4828 GCA_964502455.1 uncultured archaeon
TACAAAGTGATGCGTCACGAGTTCCCGGACGATCCGGAACTGGTCGTGATCTCCGGATCCACCAGCAGTGTCAATGAGGACGCGGCATGGATCGATATGCTTATAGAACGGACACGCGAGTATATCCGGGATGGGACGCCGGTCCTTGGGATCTGTTTCGGTCACCAGGTCATTGGCAAGGCGATGGGTGCGGACGTTGTCCGGATGCCGGACTATGAACTTGGATACAACGGTATCCGCCTGGACGATGCACCGATCTTCCAGGGGTTGGATACGGTGGAGTACCCGTTCTCCTCGCATCAGGACAAGGTGGTGGACCTTCCTGATACACTGGATCGTATTGCAGCGACAGACGCCTGTACACAGGCTATCATGCACCGGGAGAAACCGGTTTACGGGCTGCAGTTCCACCCTGAACTGACGCCGGCCATCGCCCGGAAGGCGATACGGACAAAAGACCTCGACCCGGAACGGAAGAAACACCTCCTTGCACAGGTGAACCAGCCAAACCATTACCGGGCGCAGCGCGTCCTCACCGTCTTCACAAACTTTGCAGACATCGCACAGGACCACATCGAATAACCTGCCGTCCGCACCGGACCACCGTATGACACGGAACAGGGGGTACCCCCATCACCCGGACGCCATCCCGCAGGTTCAATAGTCTTCACCTCCTACACAGGGATATGGCAGGGAAACCGGCGTACCAGCGGGAGATCGCCGAGGAGCGGATCCGTATCCTGTTCGAGGAAGCGGACGAACAGTACGAGGAGAAGCCGGAGCGGGCGCACCGGTACGTGGAGATCGCACGGAACATTGCGATGAAGTTCAACCTGTCCATGCCGGACGACCTGAAGGAACGGTTCTGTCCACACTGCTACCGGTTCTGGGTGCCTGGTGAGAATGTCACGGTACGGTTAAAAGACGGTGTCAAGGTATACACGTGTGACGAATGCGGTGAGGTTACGCGACGCCCGTACAAATGAATACATGCAAAGTACGTGGCGTTATCGGCGGCGTCGCCGGGTATTCTGCCGTTTCCGGTTCCGCTGTCGTTCCCGTTGGTTCGCTTCGCTCGTATCTTCGCGCTTCCAGTACACGTATCCGCCTCCGATGATTCCGATGATGATCATGAGGATCAGGAGGACGGCCGCTGCAGGTATGCCCTGTGAGGAGGGTTCTGGTGGTTCCTCCTGTTCAACGTCCGGATGCTCGTTCAGAGCCTGCTGTGCGCGTTCGGTTGCTTTCGCATAATCACCGGCCTCGTATGCGGCCTGTGCCTCGTTGAGTGTATCATAAGCGGGGTCGCCATCTTCTATGGTCTGCTCCGCTGACATCAACAGTTCCTGTGCCTCCATGACCTCCTCCGGCGGCGGACAGTCAGCCGGGCAGGTCTCCCAGGTATCTTCACTGGAGCATATCCCGTTCCCACAGGCTGCCGCGGTGACAGCAGGAGCAAGCGCGAGAACAATGAGACACATCACCAGATACTTCGTGGACACTGCGGACACCTGTACCGGCAGTGTAATCGTCCCCGGCGTAGTTTATATAGTCCGGGGGTACGGACGGAACGGGAAGGGACTGACAAGAACTGCGTACCTGTATAACGCCGTGACGCCGCATAAAACAGAAGGAATTTTGCGTGCCGCGAAATTACGGGACACATGAACCCTTACAGGAACGCTGGCAGGAACTGCATGATGAACCAGCCGATACCGGACCCAGCCACCGATCCGATCGCGACCGGGGGAATCGCCGGATAGAACTTGCCGTGCTCCGCCTTCACCAGCAGGAACCCGAGTCCGGTCCCGGCACCAAGCACCGACATGACTGCAGGGACCGTTCCGAAGTCCTGTAGCAGCGCTGCCGCGAAGATGAGTGGTATCACGATATCACCACCGCCCAGCAGCCCGACACCACCGCGCTGATCAGGTAGTGGCGCATCGGCACTGTCCGGTGCACCTGATTCGTCGATCTCCGCTGTATCATCCTGTTCCAGGTCGTCACTGTCTGTGTCATCCGTTTCCGTGTCTTCTACGGTGTCCGTAGATTCGTCCAGCTCAATGTCATCTAGTTCCTGGTCCTGCGGTACTGGATCACGGTCCGCGTTCTCTGCATCCTGTTCGTCTGCGTTGATATCGGCTACCTCGTCGTCCAGTGGGATACCGCCGTCCTCCCTGGGATAGGTGAAGCCCATGAACGTGTTGGATTCGACGCCGGACTTGGCGAGGGAGACCATGTGCTCGCTGATGTTGACGGAGAAATAATCGTAGAGTGAGAGCACGACAAGCAGGACGAGGACGGCTTCGACACCGAAGATACTGCCGAAGAACGCACCGGCCCCGGCGAGCGGGAACATCATGAGCACGTTCCGCACCAGCGGCCTGTCAGTGAAGACGATACCGATGACAACGGTGACCGTGGCGATAATCCCGTATATGGACTCGGAGAGTGCGGTGAAAAAGAGGAGGGTGGTCATCGCCAGTGCCAGCATGAGCCATCCCTTGATCGCGAGATTGAGGTCGTATTTGTACAGGAGGAGCAACAGGACGGTGGAGATACCGATCATGATGAAGAAGTAAATCCCGGACGCTGCCGAGTCGTGCTGTTCCGCAGTCTTCTGAATTTCCTCGTGCTGCTGCATGTTCTGGGCTGCCATCAACCCCATCAGGTTCGTTGCAAGGAACAGCGTCAGCAAAAAGATGACAGACTCGTATCGGTCCATCCCGTATACTGTGTGCGCAGGCATACATTAAAAACATGGCCGGTAATAGTACACGTATGACGACCTACATCTTCTTGCTCTCCGAGGAACACCCGGAGCTCCCGTCCGCAGAAGCCAAAGCCGTCCTTGACGCGGAAGACATTGATCACGACGTGGAGAAGCAAAAAGACCGGATGCTGTTCGTAGACGCGGACGCCATCAGCGAAGAGGACGTGGACCGGCTGGCGATGACGTTCGAGGCTGGGGAACTGCTCCACACGTTCCAGCCGGACCAGTACCAGAAACTGGCCGCAAAACAGATCAGCACCAACGACACGTTCGCCGTCCGGAAACAGTATTTAGATGATACGGAGGCGCCGGACGAACTGGAGCAGAACGTCGGCCGCATCATCGACAAGCACTCGGACGGCCACGTCGACCTCGACAGTCCGGACACCATGTTCCGCATCTATCTCTATGATGCTACTGCCTACCTCTGCCGGATCACCGCGGACATTGACCGCTCTGCCTTCGAGCAGCGCCAGAACCAGTTCCGCCCCTTCTCCTCACCGGTAACCGTACATCCACGACTGGCCCGCACCCTCCTCAACCTGTCCGGCGTCCCGCGGGACGGCACCGTACTGGATCCGTTCTGCGGCACCGGCGGCATCCTGATCGAGGCCGCGCTCATCGGCTGTGACGTGTACGGTCTCGACATCCAGAACGAGATGGTGGATGGCACACAGAAAAACCTGGATGCGTTCGACCGCAACGGCGACATCCGCCACGGCAGTATCGCCGACATCCAGAACATCTTCGGCGACACGCTCCCGGTGGACGCGGTCGTCACCGACCTCCCGTACGGCAAGGCCTCCAAGGTCACAGACGACCCGACCGACACGTTCCTCGACGTGCTCGACGACCTGACCACGGACGACGGAACTACCGTGTTCATGACAGACAGAGACGATATTGACGGATACGACCCAGAATTCGAGATCTACGTCCACCGCTCCCTGAACCGGTACGTATACATTGTGTAAGGCCAGGGTCTGACACCGGTGACGACCCTATTCTCCCTTGTTTCAGGTAGACTGACAGGCTGTAGAACGGTGTCAGGAGGCGGAAGGTGTCTGCGTGACCGTCCGTCAAAACGTGCGGTATTCGCCGTATGAGAAGTCGATATCCACATCTGCCGGGCCGTTATTGTCGGGATTGATCTCCGTTTCGCCTTTGTTCGTGTTGTCCACGACGAAAACGTATTCGTCTGCCGGGATGTCTTCGTCGTCCTGCAGATGATACAGTCCGTGCTTGCTCAAGTCCTGATCATAGTTATCCAGCCAGGGTATCCAGCTGTCGAACAGTGCGTCAACGTCTCTTCTCTGCTGGAATGCAGTGTACTGGTCGTCGGTCAGGACCATCGTCTCGATCCGTGGCCCGTCACGCACCGCTACCTCATACGTGACGAAGCCGCCATCATCGATAGCGAACGGATACGAGAACCAATCCTCCTCGTCGATCACCATCTCCCTTTCGATTGACCCAAGTGTATGCCGATTGTACTGCGCTGTATCGTCACGTATCCGGTTGACGGCAGTGATCCCGATGGCACCGGTACCGATGTAACCACCGGCTTTCAGAATCTCGCGACGATTCATAAATACCACATGACAGTGGTAATGTTTAAGTATGTGCGTTTGTGGGCGGCATGTCAGGCGCACCCCTATTCGGCATAGGGAATCAGAAAATAGGCGTATCGAGGTGGTGTGCCACCGGGTAACTGTTTTATACGTCACCGTATTTCAGCAGTGAACGACTCCTCTTCGACCATGGAGACGGAAGACAGCAGTCCACGTTATTTCCTCTAATCTGCGCCTGATAGCCCAATATTATCTTAAAGATTGATCACCACAGTGTAGTCGTGATCTTCATGGAACCTGAAGCGTTTGTTGCTGGCGATGAGTATGAATCAGAAAACCTTGCGGAATATATCGAAACAGCTGTCGATACCGGTGCAGCTGGAGATATGGGCGAAACGGATGCGACCAGATTAGTCAATGAAATAGCCGAGGAGCTGCCGTACCGGAAGGGTGTGAGCATTCCCACGACAACTGACTACAGTTT
>CAZCWR010000011.1:4928-18134 GCA_964502455.1 uncultured archaeon
AGGAGCTGCCGTACCGGAAGGGTGTGAGCATTCCCACGACAACTGACTACAGTTTTGAGGTTGATGGTTCGTACACTGACATCAGCAAGCGGGGAGTGTTTTCGAACGAAATCCAGCTCGGGAACCGCCGAGATGACACCGAAATCAAAAACAATGTGTATGCTGTTGATGATGTGGTTGAGGCATACGTCATCGGGTCACGGGAGTCAGATGGCCGTGGTCCGCCGGTTGCCACGCATACAGAACTCCTGCGGCGTCAAGACGGTGATCTTGTCGCAGAAACCACCGAGGGCGGTACTGTTACACCGCCGGTCGGAAAACGCGACGTCGACAGTGATGGCCTTCGGGCATTGCTGATGCCGGACAGATCGTCTCATCGAATCGATATCATCCCGATGATGGACGATATCTCGGTCAAGGTGACGCGCCGATACGACAGTGGTATCGCCGACGAGTAAAGCATTAAACACACGGACCGCAGATGGCAGGGTGGCGAACACCTTGATCCGCGGTCCTTTTTTATAATTCTTATTCAAAGTGTTGCTGCATGATTGACCTCCATACACTTGGCACATCATCTGCCGTGCCGACATCCCGCCGATCACTGGCCGCGAACCTGCTCAACTTCAAGGGGGAGCGCATCCTGTTCGACTGCGGAGAAGGCACACAGCGCCAGATCATGCGGAAGCAGGCCGGGCTCATGGATATCGAGAAAGTGTTCATCACGCACTGGCACGCCGACCACTTCTCCGGATTGCTCGGCCTGATCCAGACCATGTCACTGGAGGGACGGGACCGCCCATTATACATATATGGGCCGGAACGGACCGGCGAGTTCACGGACCGGCTGCTCACCACGGGCTACTTTGACCGTGGCTACCAGGTCGTGGCCGAAGACCTGGAACTGGACGAGGTCGTGGAGGGCGACGGCTACGAGATTCGGCCGTTCCAGGCACATCACGGCATCCCCGCGTACGGGTACGTATTCGAGGAGGACGACGAACTGAAGGTGTCCCGGGCGAAGATGGACGAACACGGACTATCATCCGGTCCGGCGATCGGCCGTATCAAGGAGGGTGAGCACGTCGAGATCGACGGTACCACGTACGGACCGGAAGACCTGTGCGAGACCGTTCCCGGCCGGAAGATCGCGTACACCGGTGACACTGCGGCACACGGTGATGTTGTACAGGCCGCGATGGATGCGGACGTATTAATCCACGAGGCCACGGTCACACATGAGGAACTAGCTGGCCGCGAGAAACGGCACAGTTCCGCAAAACAGGCGGCGGAGATTGCGCGGAAGGCGAACGTGGACAAGTTGATCCTGACCCACTTTTCTCGGCGGTTCGACAAGGACCCGCAGCCGCTCCTGAACGAGGCCCGCGACATCCATCCGAACACGGAGCTGGCGGATGACGGTAAGCACTTCGGTATCGAACCGCATCGCCCGGAAAGCGAGCAGGACGCAGAATAAGTGTAAATTATAATATAGTTTACTCAGGCCTGAACGGCATGTCGTCCATCATGCTGCTGTCCGGCCGTTCCGTGTCACCAAGCGTTTTTCCCGCGTCGTTGATGTTCTCGTACAGTTCCTGCCGCCGCTGTGAATCAAGCGCCTCGTCGAGGTAGTCCTGCCACGTATCCTTGCGGTTGTCGTCCCGGATGATCTGGTCTTCGGTCTCCATAATGAACTCGCTGAGGAACTGGTTATACATGGTGTTCCCGGTGCCGACCTCGTCCTGTACCTCCTCCTCGATGTACATTCGGGCGTATTCGACGTGCAGGTACCGGAACGCGATCATATTCTGCAGGGTTTCATCGTGCACCTGTTTCAGTGCGCTGCCACCCCGCTGCTCCACGAAGTCTGTGATACCGGCACCCTGGTCCGTGGCGGCTTCGACATCTTCGATGAACCGGCGGTGTCCCTCCGGCATGTACGGCCGCATCCCGTCAACGTGCTTTGTCAATTCATGTAATTTATGTGGGACGCCGAACGCGCCGTCGAGTGCGGGCATGATCGAGCTCTGTGCGCCGGTCTCCCCGCGGAATGATTGCGGACCGTCCAGCGCCGCCACGCCCTGATAATCAACGTCATCGAACGCCTCGATATAGTGTCGGAACGTGTGCGCGTAGTTATCGGGGCTGTTGCCCTCCGGCATCCGTGCCAGCGTGTCCACCATCTCTCCGGTTGCGTCCTGCATGTCCTGTAGTGCACGGCCGACGTATGTTGATGCATCGTTCATGACTGCGTTCTGTGCGGTGGGGATGGCGTGGACGGCGGGCGCTGCCTCGTTTTCGATCTCGACGTGGACCAGCATGAACCAGTCCTCGTCCGACATGTTCATGAAATTCTGTACCGTATCCACGTTCCCCAGCGTCAATCCCTCGGCCCGCGCCTTCAGCTCCCAGTTGTGAAGCGAGTACGCATCGTACGACAGGATGGGTGGAACGTTCAGCCGGTCCGCGGATTCATATAACGGCTTCGCGAGCTGTTGTGGCAGATGGTTGGCCGTGTCGTGGCCGAGTGCGTGTACATAGCCGCTGGCGGCGAACGCGTGACCCTGGTAGAGGCGCTGCAGTTCGCGGTCACTGAGTTCATCATATAGCTGGTCTGGTGCCTGCGGCAGTCGCCATGCCTCGCAACGTAAATGGTCGCCGCCGGACTCCTCCAGCAGGTCCGGTACCTGTTCGTAGAACGTCTCTACCTCGGTGAGATAGTCCTGGACTGCAGTATCATGTGTTTCGAATTCCTCTGTTTCGGAGAACCGTCTTATCGGTGGTTCGCCAGGGAGGAAGCCATTCTCACTGATATCGTACGATGACAGGTCACGGTCCCATACTGCAGTAGCCATGAGGTACAGGTGCTACCTGAGTCTTATATCTGTTATCCCTGTTATCACGGGTTGTGGACTGGTCATCGTCCTTGTTACGATAGCTCCAGAAGCATCGGGGGGAAAGTCATCCAGGCGTTGTTGTCGGCCGGGAAAGGTTAACTATTTGTATGGACGGTGAACATTTGTGCGTAGAGTATGAACTGGGATATCCGCAAGTCATTTGTCGTACAGGACCGGAAGATGCTGTTGTTGTCCCTGCTGATCGTGCTGATGCTGTCAGTGAACCTGGGAGCGATCTGGCACGTACTGGAGGGAGACGTGGTACACCGCGGTATTCTACCGGTCACAGGTGTGCTGCTGGTGCTCTGGTTTGTGGTGTGGGCATTCGATCTCACCATGTTGCAGGAGCCAGTACACTACTTCAAGGACACGATATTCGTTCTGGCGGGGATGGTCGCGGCGTCCGGGTTCCTGCTGGTCACCATTGTCACGGAAGGCTACAAGGAAGAATCATCGCTGTGTCTGATCGAGGACGCCTGTATCGGGTACGAGTCCTGCATCATAGAGGAGGCATGTATCGACCACGCATTCACGGTTCCGACCGGGTTCACAACAGTGATCGTCACATCCCTCCTGTTTGCCGGTATACTACGATTCACGCCCCGTATCCTGTTCACGCAATCGTACAGTACAATTCAGGCTACTCCAGTGTTCGCCGCATGGGGTGGACAGACAACAGATGAGGAGGATACAGATCTGGAGGGTATGCCCCGACTCCAGGAGACATCACTCCGTGATGTCCGCCTGGACAACATCGTTGACTTCCAGTACCTGTCCAACTACCACATGGCCGTACTCCCGGTACTGGTCATCATGACGGTCGCGACTGCCCTGATCTGGAACCGGATCCCAAACCAGTTGCACGGCCCGTACAGCATAGAATACGTTATCATAGCAGCTATAGCCCTTCACCTCATCTTCCTAACTGCCCCGCGCATGTTCGCGATATGGACCAGATCGATCATGGACCGGATGCGGCATGTCACCTACGCCATGTCGCTGCTTGACGGCGTCCTCATCGGTGTTCTGGGCGGTATCATCCTGCTGCATCCCAGCATCCCGGTCACTGGCGCCATCACGAAGACCACGACGGAGTATCTGATCGTCGCCACCGTGACACTGATCCCTGCCACGGTCATGCCGATGCTCCTGCACTTCGTGTTCATGCGAGAATAACCGGTCGTGCGACATGTGCTGCAGAGTATTCAGCGTATCCGTTGTACGTCTGCAGCGAGGGACTGAACGCCGTTATTCTTCCTCTGTATCGTCCAACTGGTCAAATATGGTGGAGAAATCTACTTCTGGTGCTGACGAGTAATCGAGTTCATCAAGCAGGTCCTGGAGGCTGACCGTCACCGACCGTACATCGATTTCAAAGGTATCAAAGAGGTACCCGGTGTTCGTGTCGGCGTCGTACAGCAGGAGTATGTCCTGATCTGGGTCCACAACACCTGCAGCGTACTGCTCGAAGATCCGGTCGAACTGTTCCTTCGCGTCCCCCGTTGCGCCCATGCCACGGGTCATATCGTATGTATCCATCTGCTCTTCCAGAGGGAGCGCCTCACTGAGCGAGGATACTTCCTTCAGGGTTTCACCGTCGTCTATCCATACCGTGGTATCATCCGTGTAGACATCGTAGTCCATGGTGCCTCCAGCGTGGTACAGGTCGCCCAGGGTGTCGTTGATCAGTGTCCGTTCCGCCGTCCCTATATCGTACCTGTCTCGTTCCCGGGCCAGGTCATCCAGCTGGGGTGGAGCAATGATCGTTCCGCGATACGCGTCTGTATCCGGGAGAATGTCGTACCGGTTCTGTGGCATGCGACGAACAGGGTATTTCTCCATCATGTTCTGGAAGTGCGCAGCGGCATTGACCGGATGAGAAGCTTCTAGCTGCAGGTACAGCGCCACGTCCTCAGCCAGTTCCGAAGCACCCCTGCTGTCGTCGGTCATGTACACTGGAACACAACATAACCTTTAAAAAACCGTAGGAATTGACGACCTGATCGTCCAGGGAAATAGACAGCTACTACACGTACACGTATACCTGTCTATCGTATAACAGGCGCTGTCACCTGTGCCTGTATCAGGGTTTCCGCGTCTGCTTCCCGCGTTCCTGGGGCACAACTTCGATCTCCGCGTCATTGAACTCCTGTTCCAGTTCATCTCCGCTGAAGATATCATGCAGAAAGACACCCAACGCGGCGACTTCGGAGTGGGGCTGATGACCGACCGCAAGATTATAGTCCACGAGATTGTATACGTCTTTCGGAATCTTTTCCCCGCCAACAATCACAAGCATATCGTGCTCACCGGTATCGGACCGGACTGTATCAAGATAGTTCTGATAGGGGAGGCCGTACATGGTGAGATGGATTTTCACACCGTTGAACTCCTTGATCACGGTCCGCCAGTCCGTCCGGTACTGGATATCGAACGGACCACCCCAGCGTTCGGTCAGGTCCCGCAGCGACTCCAGCATGTTCGAATCCTTCTCTCCGCTGTATACGATCCGGTCCGCACCGAACTGCCGTGCCGTCAACCCGACATGTGTGGAGATTCGGTCGTCCCGACCACGCCGATGCCCCATCCGGAGAACCGTTATCATTTGTATACGTATACGTTGCACCGTGAAGTTTTAAAGAGACCGTTATGGCGTGCAGAAGAAAAACAAACGATATCGTTGCAGGGCCTGGATTGTGAAACACAGGGACAGGAGGCGGATTACGGAGACGGGTCACTGTGAGGACGCGGAACTGTCCTCCTGTTTGACTGTTTCCGGTTCGGACGCGGGATCGTCCCGTTCATCTGCTGTGTCCTCTCCAGGTACGTCTCCGTCAGTATCTGCTGGTTCCGTACCGGACGGAGCGTCCGGTGACTGCTCTGCGGGGAGGTCCTGCCCATGTCTCTGCATCTCCACCTGTTTCCGTGGAAGCGTGTCGCTGTCCCTGTGGCCGGATTCGTCGTCCAGGTAAGAGATGGTACGCTGTGGGAACGGGATGGTGATGCCTTCCGCGTTCAGCTGCCTGTAGATGGCGCGGTTCAGATGGTGGCGTGTACGGCCTTCCAGTACCGGGTTCTCGATCCAGCAAAGGAGTTCGTAGTTGAGGGATGAGTCGCCAAACTCTCTGAACCTGAGGCGGGGGTTCGGGTGATTCATCACGTGCTCTTCCTCCTCTGCGACATCGAGCACGACATCCTCAAAGTGGTCCAGGTCGGTGCCGTATGCGATGTTGATCGGGACGCGGAGTCGTTTCCGTTTCTTGGGGGCGGACTCGTTGATGACCTTGGTCGAGTTCAGGACGGAGTTCGGGACTGTGATCTGGATCTCGTCACGGGTGACCACGGTCGTACTCCGGATACCGAGGTCAGTCACCATCGCCCGCTCGAACTGAGTGCCCCGGTCACTGGAGTCGAACCGGATCATATCACCGATACGGTACGTGTCATCGAGGTATAACGCGAACCCGCCGAACAGGTTTGCGACCGTGTCCTGTGCGGCGAATCCGGCCACCACACCGGCGACACCGGCAGATGCGAGAAGCGGGGTGATGTCGATCCGCCAGACGCTGAGGACGGCGAAGACCGCGCAGAACACGATGACGAACAGCCAGAGGATTTCAAATATCGGGATAAAGTCTTTCTTCTCACCGCGTTCCTCGTAGTGTTCCAGGAGCTGGTAGCCGACCCGTTTGAAGGCGCGGCCCCATATCAGGATGATCGCCGTCAGCATGAAACCCCGGACGTAGAAGTTGACGACAGGCCCAAGACCAAGGGAGATGATCGCAAGGTAGAGACCGCCCAGCGCCACGGACAGATAGATCGGGATATGGATCTCACGGAACACGATATCGTCGAACCGGTCGAACCGTGACAGCAGGTTCTTCACGACGCGCGACCCCACGATCTGGATGACTGCGGCCAGCACCAGTGAGACCGCCATGATCAACAGGAACGACTGCCACGGCGCCATCGTCGGCAACTGGTTCACGATAGCCTGCCCAACCGTCTCATTGACGACAGGCTCCGGTGTCAGAGACCCATTCATACTGGTATCAGTACTACCGGTTGGATAGACGGCCATAGACAAACCTTAGACAGGGAGTAATAAAACAGTTCCTCATCGGACACCGCCCCCCCCATGTACCCGGTACACAACTCTACCGCTGGAGCCGCGTGTAGACATCGGTGGTCATGGCCACCCACCACACCGTGATGAACGCTGCCACCATCCCGGACAGCACCGTGTCCAGAAGAATGCCTTCCGTGAGGACGCCGATGATGGCGGCGACCGCCTGCAACACCGCGGCGACGAGGAACAGGCTGACAAGGAGGAGCAACAACTGCCACCGGTATCCGTAGGTAAGCCGCCAGCTCCGGCGATACGCTTCGATGAAGTCCGTGTGCTCGTCGGCCACATACACATACCAGAACATGAGGCTGACAAGCAAATAGGTGCCGGGAACGATGAGGATGAACCCGAACCCGATCACGGCCACGGCCACGAGCTGCCCGATTACCATGTTTGCCATCACCCTGCCGATCCGGCCGGTGAACGCATCCTCAGGGATGAACCGGGTCTCACCATGGAGGAACGTCCGGATCGCCACAGCCACGACCAGCAGGTACAGTACGCTCCCGACAAGACTCAACAACCCCATAATGAACGCGTCTGGTACTCCTGTCGGATCAAGCAGTGTCGCTGGGATCGAGGTGAATACGAGCGAGATCAGAAACAGGATCGCCATCAGGACCGCCCCGCTCCGGGTGATGGCCATATCAAAACTCCGGCGGAGCACCCCGGAAACACTGGGTTTCATGCCATATACTCTGGACGCTCGTCCCATATAAAACGGTATTCAGATACGGTCCACCACAACCGTAGAACAAGTACCGCATCTCCATAGCGTAGTACCGGGAAACGACCGGAAACCATGAATCGGACAGGGAAGGCGAGGAACACGGTCAGACCGGTCGCTGCACCGTCAGCGTACTGAACAATGTTTATAAATATGCGGACAGAGGGTATCTGTATGCGCCAAACACAGGGTGGATGTTTTACATTGTGGAAAACATCGTTGCAGCATGACCGACATCATGCGAGTGGATGTTTTACATTGTGGAAAACATCACTGCGGAACACGGATCGCTGATTCTGCAGATACCGGTAGCCCTGTGTGGACGCTACAGTTGTTCTCCGGATGGTGTATGACATGGTAGAGATCACGTTACCCGACGGCTCGACGCTTGACGTGAAAGACGGAAACACGGTGGAAGACGTAGCATACGAGATCGGTGAAGGTCTCGGCCGCGATACTGTCGCCGGCAAGGTTGACGGCGAGCTCGTGGCCAAAGAGTATCCGCTGACCGAGGACTGCGAACTGGAGATCGTGACAGAGCAGTCCGACGACTATATCGACGTTCTGCGGCACACCGCAGCCCACGTCTTCGCACAGGCCCTGAAACGGAAGTATCCGGAGGCCAGACTGGCGATCGGGCCGTGGACCAATGAGGGATTCTACTACGATATTGGGAACGTGGACCTCGACGAGGACGACCTGCACGAGATCGAAGACGAGATGCAGCAGATCGTTGAGGACGATCTTGATGTGGAGCGTATTACGCTGAGTCGCGACGAAGCCGAAGAGTTCTACGAAGATAATCCGTACAAGCGCGACATTCTGCAGAACGAAGCCGCCGAAGAAGATACTATTTCCTTCTACGAGCAGGGCGAGTTCAAGGACCTGTGTAAAGGCCCGCATGTCTCCT
Source organism: uncultured archaeon (assembly GCA_964502455.1). Taxonomy (GTDB): domain Archaea; phylum Nanohalarchaeota; class Nanosalinia; order Nanosalinales; family Nanohalalkaliarchaeaceae; genus Nanohalalkaliarchaeum. Next base: position 13,592 of record CAZCWR010000011.1, read on the forward strand.
CAACGGGAGAGGTCAAGGCGTTCAAATTACTGAATATTGCGGCCGCGTACTGGCGGGGTGACGAGGACAACGAGCAATTAACACGCGTATATGGTACCGCGTTCCCGTCCGAATCCGATCTTGCGGAATTCATGGAGATGCGGGAACAGGCGGAGAAGCGGGACCACAGAAAAATTGGGCAGGAGATGAACCTGTTCAGTATCCAGGAGACGACCGGTCCCGGCCTGCCATTGTATCATCCGAACGGGAAGACGATGCTCAACCAGCTGAAGGCGTATATCCAGGAGCGGAACGATGAGATGGGGTGTGAACCGGTGGAGACGCCGCACCTGTTCAAGACCGCGCTCTGGAAGGAGTCCGGGCATTACGAGGCGTACCAGGACGACATGTTCCTGTTCGAGATCGATGACGACGAGTTCGGGCTGAAACCGATGAACTGTCCGGGCCACGCCATGATCTTCCAGGACCAGGCCTGGAGCTACCGCGACCTGCCCGTCCGGTACACGGAACAGGGCAAAGTATACCGGAAAGAGCAGCACGGCGAACTCTCGGGATTGAGCCGGGTGTGGGCGTTCACCATCGACGACGGCCACCTTTTTGTCCGACCGGACCAGATCGAGGACGAGGTCCGCACCATCATGGAGCAGATCTTCCACGTGCTGGACACGTTCGGCCTCGATTTCACCGTGAACCTGGCGACGCGACCGGACAAGTCCGTGGGCAGCGACGAGATCTGGGAAACGGCTGAATCACAGTTGAAGGACGTGCTGGACAAGATGGCGATCGAGTACGGTCTGGAAGAGGGTGACGGTGCGTTCTACGGGCCGAAGATCGATTTCACGTTCGAGGACGCGCTGGGCCGGGAATGGGACGGTCCCACGGTCCAGCTGGACTTCAACATGCCGGAACGGTTCGACCTCACGTACACGGGCAAGGACAACGACGAGCACCGCCCGGTCATGATCCATCGCGCCCTGTACGGCAGTTACGAGCGGTTCCTGATGGTATTGATCGAGCATTACGCTGGCACGTTCCCGACGTGGCTGGCACCGGAACAGGTCCGTATCCTCCCCATCAGCGACGACCAGCTCGGGTACGCGCACAAAGTGAAGTCAGAACTCAGCGACTTCCGCGTCGAAGTAGAAGACCGGAGCTGGACGGTTGGCAAGAAGATCCAGCAGGCGCACGATGACAACGTGCCGTACATGCTGATCGTTGGCAGCGATGAGGAAGAGGCTGGCACTGTATCAGTCCGTGACCGTGCAGAGAACGAACGGAACGATGTCAAGCTTGCAGCGTTCAAAGAGCAACTGGAACAGGAAGTGGATGAGAAGCGGGAGGAGCCGGACTTCCTGCAGTAATGGTCTGTCAGGTCATGACTTGATGACGTGCACACTGGATATGAGCACCGATGCCGTGATGATCGCTGCGGACAGCACCAGAAAGTCGCCGCTTACCGGTGAGTGACCGATACTGACAAGCGGCATGAGGAGCGCTGAGATCGAGAAGACGAAGATAGCAGCCGTCAACATGACAACGGATGCAACGAGACCGTCCTCCGCTGCTTCGATCACGTTATCGTATTCTTCCAATTCAACCCAGCTCATGGTCGCACGTCAATGTTCTTGCGCTCGGTTTAAAAACATTGCGGTTGCCGCACATTCAGCTCTCTGACGGTGTATCGTATGGTGGGGTGACGGTGAAACCGGCACGGAATGGTGCGGTAGAGGCACGAATCATGTTCTCCATGCCCTGCTGGTACATATCTATGTTCGTCTCCATCACATCGTTGCCGGCCTCGATCATTACATCGTTACTGGTCTCGATCAGGTCGTTACTTGCCTCCAGCATCTCATTGCATGTCTCCGTCCACACGGCAATCGGGGAGGGTGCAGTACCGTTATAGTCCTCCCCGTCAGTGTCCGCTGGTGCGTCCTCGAACGCGTCCAATGCTTCCTCGTAGTTTTCCTCATCCAGTTCCAGCACCGTGTTCTTGACCCGGGTGCCGTCGCTGAACTCGTACCGGAACTCGCTGATCTTTGGACCGCCGAGATCCTTGACGACCTTGTAACCGGGTTCCCCGTTGTATCCTGGAGACACGTCGAGCTCGCCGGTGCCATTACCCAGCTGTTCGGCCTCGACGCTGACAAGGATGTGTCCGCTGTGGTCCGCGAACCCGAGCGTGTCAACCACCTTTTTCGCGTTCGCAGCGTTCTGCAGCTCTTCCTCTGCGTATGACAGGTCTACTGTGGCTGCGGTCGTATCATCGTAGGTATCCGCCAGCGCAGGACGTTCCGTGGTCAGGGATTCTCCGTCCTCCGTCGCCTCATAGTCCAGCACAACCGTATCCCCCGTATTGATCGGTGCCTCGAACTCCGCGTACACGTCTGCCACGGCATCATCTGCCTGCCTGATGGCCTCGTACACAGTCATATCGCCCTGGACAATGGCTTCATCCTCATTCAGCTTTCCTTCTTCAAGGAGGCTGGAATACTGTGCAACGGCATGACCAAGTCCTGGGACCTCGTGGACCTCATTGTAGTCCTCGTTCAGATCCATAAACCGGTCCACAGCCTCCTGAGAAACAGTGATCACAAGCTCTCCGTCTTCCTCCTCTCCACCTTCCTCCTTATAGGTGTCAAAGAATGTTTCTTCCTCGGTGCTGACTTCGTATGTGTCCGGTATATCGAATCTGACCATCTCTCCTCCGCCTCCATGCATCAATATGCGTGTCCTGCATAGCCGTCATGACCGTATGCTTAAATATTTTTCTCGTATACGGCCTGATAGCTGTTCATCTGTTTAGTTTCACGCGGTGAGAAGTCTGGATGATTGTACCAGGCTTTGCGCGTGTTCGATTGATACCACCTTTTTAAATTTACACTGTATGTGGGTTATAGGCTGGCACGACTCGTGTGCCGGATGTGATGACAGATGAAAACAGTATATGATGTTGACCCGCAGCGGCTGATCAAGGAGACGGCAGAGTCGCTCGAAGGCCAGGATTCGGTGGAGATGCCGGACTGGGCACAGTACGTGAAGTCCGGTGTGCACAATGAACGGCCGCCCCGTCAGGACAACTGGTGGTTCATGCGAAGTGCAGCCATCCTCCGGAAGATTTACAAGGAGGGGCCGCTCGGTACGGAACGCCTTCGTACCATGTACGGCGGCAAGCACCGACGTGGACACCAGACGGAGCACTTCGAGAAGGCGTCCGGTAAAGTAATCCGGACTATCCTCCAGCAGCTTGAAGAAGCCGGACTTGTCCGTGACACGGACGGGAACGGTCGAGAGATCACGTCGGACGGTCAGAGCTTCTTGGACGAGCTCTCCCACAGCGTTGCGGAAGACACGGAATAAGCATAGTATCCACGAGGCTGGTTCGTCATGGATGACGACGCGCTTGAAGACCTGAAAAAGAAACGACGGGACCAGCTTCAGGGGCAGCAATCACCTGAAGATGTGCAGCAAGCACAGAAACAGCAGGAAGAGCAGATGCGGCAGCAGCTGAAACAGATCGCGTCCCAGATCCTGACCACGGAGGCCCGGTCTCGTCTCGGGAACGTCCGCGCCGCCAAACCGGATCTCGCCTCCCAGATCGAGATGCAGCTCGTGCAGCTGTACCGGGCAGGACAGATCCGGGACAAGATTACCGACGAACAGCTCAAAGACCTGCTGAAAGGTATTAAAGATTCAGAGGAAGAAACAGATATCAAATACTCCCGGCCCGGGGACTAAACAGGGCATTACGAGGGTACAATAATATGGGATCACGCAAGTCACGCGGCAAGAAGAAGCGGCTGAACAAGGCCAACAAGGAAGCCAAGTCCGCACCACGATGGGTGGACATGAAGGTCTACGGCATGAAGCGATCACTCACCCGGTCCGTGAAGCGACGAAGCAGCCGGCACTGGCGCCGCGACGATACCGACGAATAGAGGAGATAACTGATGGAGAAGCATATCTACACGGTGAACCTGCGTAAGGCGAAGGCTGTCAGCCGGAACCGGCGCACACAGAAAGCAGTCAATATCCTTCGATCATACGTACAGCAACATGCAGATATTGGGACGCTCAAGTTTTCTAACGCGCTCAACGAATATCTGTGGAAGAACGGTGCATCCAACCCGCCGAACGCTGTCGAGGTCCAGGTCGTGGAACAGGACGGTGTCGGACACGTCGAACTGGCGGACATCGACTTCGAGGTACCGGACGAACCGGAAGAGCCGGAGATGGACTACGAGGACCTGCAGGATGAAGAGATCGCCGAGATGACGGTCGACGAGGTCAAAGAACTGGTCGAGAACAACGCGATTTCCGCACAGCACGCCCTCGACGTTGAGTACGCCGGCAAGAACCGAAAGACGCTTATCAACTGGCTTGAACGCCGTGTTGAAGAACCGGAGACCGCGGACGAGGCCGAGGAAGAACTCGAGGCCGAAGAGGAAGAAGCAGAAGACGCCGCCGAAGCCGAGGAAGAGCAGGAAGAAGCCGAGACCTACGACCTGCCGGAAGACGTGATCGACACGTTCCGCAACGGCAG
>CAZCWR010000012.1:0-4173 GCA_964502455.1 uncultured archaeon
TCGTGAACAACAACCAGATCGCGTTCGGTGCCGTTGACTCGGGTGAGATCGCGTTCAATGCAGTGAACGCCTCCCACATTGGCAGCAGCGAGGTGGATACGGATGAGATTGCTGATTCAGCAGTCACTGCGGACGAAATTGCCGGAGCTGCGCTGGGTAGTGGACTGGACGGTGGCGGCGGAACAACGCTCTCCGTTGATCATGGGAACGGCCTTCAGTTTGACGGTAGTTCGCTTGTTGTCGGCGCTGGAACGGGCCTGAGTTCGAACGACTCGTTCGTGGAGATCGATACGACGGTCGTGCCGCGGAAAGGTGAGAACGAGGATATCTCAGGCGCCTGGACGTTCAAGAATAATCTTACCGTGGAGGAGGACCTGATCGTGCTCGGCAATATCACGAACACTGATGTGCAGCACCTGAACGTGAACGGCAGTCTGCTGCCGCCGGAAATCCAGAACGACACGTTCGATGTCGGTAGCAGTGACCGGTGGTGGAGTGACGGATACTTCGGGGGCGATATCAACGTGGTCGGACTGGTGGATGGTGTGGATATCGATGATCCGGGCAATGCGATCGAGATCGCGGGCGACGGGACACAGTATGCGATCGCCGCCGACAGTATCGATAGTAACGAACTGTCACCGGGGTATGCGTCCGGGGGAGCATATGATACCGCGTTTGTGAACCGGTCCGGTGACAGTATGACCGGTGATCTGAACCTGTCAGGAAACAATATTGCACTGGAGGATGGATACCTGTCGAATGACGGTGAGGACGAAGGTGTCCGTGTCGATGACGAGGGAAATGTTGGTGTCGGTACGGACAATCCGAACCGGCAGATGGAGGTCAACGGCGATGCCCGCATCAACAGCGGTGGGACGGACATGAACGTCACCGAGGACGGTGACATCGTGATCACACTGGGGTCATGATGAACACGAAAAGCATGATAGGATGGCATAGAACGCCAGCAGTGTTCCTGATAGCAGTAGTGCTGGTGCTCCTTGTACCGGTCGCTGCCGCGAACGATTTCATCATCCAAGACGATACGGAGAGTCCGATCCTGGCTGCGAACGGTACCACGGGCAACGTCGGGATCGGTCTGCTGGAACCGTCGACAGCGCTTGAGATCACGGGTACGACCACGCTTGGCGGCAACCTTGACATGTCCAGTAACAATATCACCGGCGTCAATGAGATCCAGGGCTTCTTTGAGACAAGTCTCGGTGGGGCAGGACAGTGTGAAAGCAACCAGTTCGTCCAGTACATCTACGCAAACGGTACGTACAAATGCGAGTCCGCCGGCACAGCCGAGGCGAACACCTACGTGAACGTGTCCGGTGACACGATGACCGGGCAGCTGAACATGTCCAACAACTCGATCAACAACGTATCCTATCTCAACGAGTACGGGGGAACACTCCGTATCGGCAGTCTGCTGTCTATGCAGAACAATGATATCAGCGATGTGGACGCACTCTCCGCGACCACGCTCACCGTATCCACCCCACTCACGGATGGGAACATCTCCCATAATTTGACCGTGTCTGCCGCCGGCACCGTTGACCCTGGTGCCTTCAACAGAACTGTAGCGAACGACGAAGTGGATGAGGACCTGACCATCTCAAGCTCTGGTAACATCAACCCCGCCGCGTTGAACCGGTTGTTGCGGGAGGGTGAGATTCGGAACGATACGAGTACGAATGCGTCCGGGTTTGTGAACAGTTCTGCGGTCGAGACACGGATTGCCGGGAACCAGCTTGATATGACGGACGGTGTTCTGGACGTGCAAGAAGGACCGAGGAGTGGGCTGGATGCAGATACAGTGTACGGGTTTAACCTGTCGGAGGTGAACTGGACGCAGGTTGCGATGGACCAGTCACATGTCCAGCCAGAAGACGTGAGCCTGGAATCCCTGAGTCCAGGTGATGGGCTGTCCGGAAGTGCCTATGATGGGACCAGCAGTGAGACGTGGAGCGTGGCGTGGAGTGATGCGATGGACCTCAACGAAAGCGGTGCCATCAATGATAACGTTGTAGGGGACAGCCGACTGGATAACGATGCATCGTTCACGATGAGCGGGCTGCAGGTGACCGGCAGCGGGTTTGCCACACAGTTCGATAACGATGTCCAGATACTGGGTGATCTTGATGTCCGCGGCAATGTAACGAACACGAACGTGGAGCACCTGAACGTGAACGGCAGTCTGCTGCCACCCGAGGCACAGAATGATACGTTCGATGTCGGTAATAATCAGCGATGGTGGCGTAACGCATACTTCGGTGGCGATATCGCTGTCAGCGGTCAGGTGGACGGTGTGGACATCGGCAGTCCGGAAGCAGGTATCCGTATCGACGGGACAAGCAATGGGTACACCCTGAACACGGATGATTCCACGGTCACGGTGGACAGTAGCCTGAAAGTGGTGGACGGCGGTATCGGTGATACACAGCTGGCTGGGGATGAACTGCTGAACGTGTTTGCACTGGATATCGAACAGGGGCTGACCGCCGGGAATATCTCACTGGGTGCCGGTCTGGCATCGGGAACGGACGATGCGGTGGCCGCGAACGTGGATGATAGTACGATCGAAGTCGATGGCAGCCTACAGATCGTGGACCGTGGTGTGGACTCGCTGCAGATCGCGTACGACGCAGTGAACACGTCACACATCGGTGCGGCCGCGGTCACGAACGCAGAGATTGCGAACGATGCGATCAACTACACCCAGCTCGATGGCGGTAACTGTGGGAACGATGAACTGCTGGTATCGAACGGCGACGACTGGAACTGTGTGAAGAATGCATCAATCGGTGACGGCGACCCGGACCAGACCCTGTCAGCGGTTCTGGATGAAGGTAACCAGACCGGCGGGACCGACATCGATATGCAGGGCGGGTCCGTCCGTTCCACCAGTGGCGAGGTCTGCATCGGCGACCAGTGCACATAAACGGTGATACGATAATGCGAACAATCATGGACGGCAACGACCACTGCAGGAGAATGGGGAGCGGCAGCACCCGACCGGCGCATGCCGTGATCTTCGTTGCTGTACTGATTGTCATGTTGTCCACGTCAGCGTCCGCGATCGAGATCAACTCCTCCCAGGAACTCAAATACTACGGGGACGCCACGGACGGGCAGCTTGATTTCCGGGTGAACCAGTCCGGCCATATCACCGCGTACGGCCACCTCAACATGAGTAACAATGAGATCCGGGACTTCTTCACCGAGACAACTGGCGGCGGGGCGGGGGAATGTGACAGCGGTGAAGCCGTCCAGTATGTACAGTCCGATGGTTCATACAGCTGCGTGGATATCGACGAGGTCGCAACCGGTGAACTCCAAAACCTGTCACAGGTGCTGGTGCAGGGGAACGTGGCGAATGATACGATCGACATGGACGGGAACAATCTGCTGAATGTTGATGTACTGTCTGTATCGACCGGACTGGACACAGGAAACATCTCGGACAATGCGATTACATCGGGAAAAATTAATACTGGTGCGGTCGGTAACAGCGAACTGGCCAACGATGAGATCCTTTACGTGGATGCGTTGAACGTGTCTCGACCGTTGACGGACGGAAACCTCTCGGATGATCTGACGATCTCGTCGTCAGGGTCGGTCGATGGCGGTGCGATCGACGCGGGCACGGTCGGACTCCAGTACGGCGGCACGAGTACGGACCTGTCCGATGACGCGGACGGCCCGCTGAAGCTGTCCAGTAACCAGTTCGTGACCGGAGATATCGCAAACAGCGAACTGGCGTCAACCGCGGTTGAAGGATTCTCCGGGAGTAATACCGATGTGATCGTGAACCAGTCAATCGGGAGCGGAGATCTGGCGTTCGCTGTAATCAACGCATCACACATCGGAACAGGCGCGGTGGACACAGATGAGATCGCAGGAAGTGCGGTCAGCAACGATGAGATAGATAGTACTGATGACTTTGCGGTAGGGAGTTTGAACGTGACATCCGGCAATCTGAACCTGTCGTTCAACGATCTGGTCGGTGTTGGTGGAACGCAGTGTGGGTCGAACGAGTACCTGGCAGGGGATGGGAGCTGTCAAACCGATGATACGGTGGCGAACACGGACAGTCAGAACCTGAAGGAGGTGCTGGTACAGGGGAACGTGGCGAACGATACGATCGATATGGATACGAACGAT
>CAZCWR010000012.1:4273-15566 GCA_964502455.1 uncultured archaeon
GGTGCTGGTACAGGGGAACGTGGCGAACGATACGATCGATATGGATACGAACGATCTCCTGAACGTGGGTGTGCTGACGACGGGAACGGATATTGAAGCCAGTAACCTGTCCTTTGACAGCACATTACAGAACAGTGGTGGGTAGTTGAGCGTTGACTGGAGTGCTGCGAGCGATCTGTACAGCAATGGGAACGTGACATGGAAGAGCGCGGCGGACCTGACCGGTACAGGTGGTATCGCGCAGGATGCGGTGGACACGAACGAGATCGTGACGGGTGCGGTGACGGCGGATGAGCTTGGGTTCGATGCAGTGAACGAGAGCCACGTCGATTCCGGTGCACTGGGTCAGGGGATCGGTGGTGGCAGCGGCGATACTATCAATATCGGTGCAGGAACAGGTTTGAACCGAGACAGCACCAGCCTCAGTATTGATACCACTGTGGTGCCGCGGAAGGATCAGGCGGATACGATTGAAGGGTACTGGACGTTTGACAAGAACGTGACGATCAAGGGTGACCTCAACCTGCTCGGGAACTTCACCGAGACCGACGTACAGGAACTGAGCGTGAACGGCAGCCTGCTACCACCGCAGAAATTCAATAAGACGTTCGATGTCGGCAGTAATACGCGGTGGTGGCGTGACGGCTACTTCAGCGGTAACATCCATGTAAGCGGCAACGTGGACGGCGTTGACGTCGGGAATCCTGATAGCTCCGGAGCGATCTCAATTGATTCGGGGAACAACGGGTATCAGGTGAATGTGGATGATTCGACAATCGAGATCAATAGTGATGCGCTGCGGGTGAAATCTGGCGGTATCGGTAACAATGAGTTGGATAACACAGCTGATTTCGAAGTCGGGAGTTTGAACGTGACATCCGGCAATCTGAACCTGTCGTTCAACGATCTGGTCGGTGTTGGTGGAACGCAGTGTGGGTCGAACCAATTCATCGACGGCAACGGAAACTGCGTCACAGACTCGGACACAGCGAACACCGACAACCAGAACCTGAAAGAGGTACTGGTCCAGGGCAACGTGGCAAACGATACGATCGACATGGATACGAACGATATCACGGACATCGGTAGTGGCCGGACCAACATCACGAGCACCGGGAAAGTCGAGGCCGGTGACAACGTGGATATGAACGATAACGCAGTGGATAACGCACAGGCGTACAACCTGGGGAACGGGATGACGATGAAGAAGGATGGCAACGATATTGTCATCTCTGATTCGTGATAGATGGAGCGGGGGAGATAGACAGTGCGGAAGGAGGTACTGCATGTGAGAGAGAAGTACGGCGCTGCACTCCTTGCGCTGCTGTTTCTGGTGTTCTCCAGTATCACGATCATATACGCGGCTGACGCACTGGATGCCGGCAACCCGACCGGTGACCTCGTGGCACATTACCGGTTCGACGAAGGTGCTGGACAGACCGTGTACGATGTCTCGAACAATTCGAATGACGGATCTGTTAACGGGGCGAACTGGACCGATGGTAGGCGTGGAAGAGGGGTAGCATTGGACGGTGCCGACGACAATGTCACTGTGCCGCAGACACTTGCCGGCAAGTCTGCATTTACCGTATCGCTGTGGGCAAACGTTACTGCATCAAGTTACAGTAATGATGCCCGAGTGTTCTCCTCTGGAGGATCCGCCACCAGCCAGGTATTGTTGTGGACGGACAATGACAATGGGAATGGATGGGATTTCATTCTGTGGGACGGATCAAGTCATGCGCGGATAGACACCAATAAGACGCCGACAGGATGGGTGCACGTGGTGGGTGTGTGGGACGGGTCCGAGATGCGGTTGTACGTCAACGGGAAGCAGGCCGGTACACAGTCATTCAGCGGTGACGGCACGGTGGGAGATACGGGAAATGACATGGTCCTGGGAAGTGACAACGGCGGGAGCACCCAGAACCTGCAAGGTGCCATTGACGATGTCCGCGTCTACAAGACCGCGCTCAACGCGTCCGATGTCAAGGCACTGTACGGTGGTGGATCGTTCAGCACCGGGCAGGAACCGGACACGGCTAGTGGGAAGGTACTGGACGTGTCGTTCGACCGGTGGAACGACACGCACGTGTTTGACACGAGCAGCGGGGAGAACCACGGAAAACCGCAGAACGGTGCATCACAGAAAGGAGCGGTGCACTGCAGGGTTGGACGGTGCTACAGTTTTGACGGTGCTGATGAACGCGTAGATATCGGGAGTGATATCGATGACGATGTCGGGGACAGTGATGCGTTCACGTTAATGGCATGGATTAACTGGGATGGTGGAAACGCGGACACAGCCCGCGATATCATTCATATCGGCGGATTCTCTGCGGTGCTATCGATGCAGAAGGAGTCCGGTACACCGGGACATGCACCGTTCGTCTCATTCACAAACAACACGGGAGATCTCCATACACTTGTCGGCCCGAACCCGATATCCACCGACACATGGGTGCATGTTGCCGGTACATACAACAATGACACGCTCCGCCTGTACCGGGACGGCGTCGAGGTCGACACCCTGCAGGTTGGTGACGCAGTAGAGACGGATGCGTTCGCTAATGCAATCGGTGCCCGAGACACTGACGCCAGACATTTTTCCGGCATGATTGACCAGGTCAAGACGTTTGACCACGCACTTTCCCAGCAGGAGATCATCGAGGAGGCCGGAATCGAGAAAGACGGTGCCGTACTGGACATGCGGTTTGATACCGGTACCGGTTCCACAATCCACGACACGTCGATGCACGGGAATGACGGGACGGTAGGTGATGGACCGGAGTGGACGGACGGCGTCCAGGGCGATGCACTTCATCTCCCGTCGGGGACGGCAACCGTTCCTACCTCGTCCAGTCTTACCGGGGCGTTAAACCGGTCAGGTGCGACCATTGCATTCTGGGTCAAACCGAACCAGGACTCGGCTGGAAACTGGAAGAACTACCTGTCCTGGTCAGTGACCAATGCAAGCGGCCATGACCATACCATTGTGACAGAAACGTCGAATGGCGGTATCGACACGCTGTACACCCGGTGGATTGCAGCAAACGCAAACTGTGGAGATAGCACGGGAGACGGAGGATTCTGGTCTCGATCAGGGACGGACATGGGCATTAATCCGCATCAGTGGAACCTGTACGTGGCCACGTACGACGGGACGACGTCGAAGGAATACGTTAACGGCAAGCTTCGGGAGAGCAGTGTAGAGAACTGTAAACTCGCCAACATGACCGGTGATATCTCACTGCATAGTGGCGTGGACCACGACATCGACACGTTCCGCATCTATCCCTACGCCATCTCCGCGGACAAAGTCACGGAACTGTACAACCGGGGCAGTGCCCGGACCGGCAGCAGTGAGCGACAGGAGCAGGACCCGGTATCAAAAGACGAAGAACAGGATGACCTGGTGCTGCACCACCGGTTTACGGAAGGAAATGATACGCACGTGTTTGACCGATCCGGATCTGTGAATCACGGGACGTTGGAGAACGATCCGGTAGAGCAGAATGCGGGTAACTGCGTCACTGGCCGGTGCATGCAGTTTGACGGGGAGGATGACTACATTACGGTGCCAGATGACAGTTCGCTGGATGTGCAGGATGGAAACTGGACGTTTACGGCATGGGTGAATCAGGACCGGTCACGGAAGGAAGCGATCGTGGCGAAACAGAACAGTTTCTGGATATATACAGCAACAGGCGGTGCAGAGGACAAGATCGCCGTTGAGCAAGGGGGTGGTCTCGGCTGGAGCACGGTCTACAGCAACAGCAGGATCCAGTCCGGCCAGTGGCATCACGTTGCAGTCATCCACGACGATAGAGACGATACGGTACGGATTTATCTTGACGGCGTGAATGACAGTACCGGGACGCTCAACCTGCAGACCTCGTCCAACGACATCAACATCGGCCGGTGGAGTGATGGAAACCGGAACTGGACTGGCAAAATCGACGATGTCCGTATCTACAACCGCACACTTAAAGATAACGAGATCTGGCACGTCTACACGGAGGGCCGCGACCGCCAATCTCGTGGCGATATGGCGGGGTCGGCGGCATGGTACCGGATGGATGACCACCGCGTGTATACGGCTGGTGTAGTGGAGGATGTGAACGGGTGGACAACGGTGAACCTTGATCGCTCATTTGACGATCCGGTGGTCATGGCGACAGGACAGGACGGAGCAGACCGATCGATGGCGGTTGAAGCGTCGCGTCCGGTGATCCGAAACGTGCAAGAGGACAGTTTCGAGGTCCAGGTGATGAACGGGACGGGTGATGTGGTGACGGAAGATGTCGGCTACGTGGTGATGGAGAAGGGACACCACACGGTAGACGGTGTTGAGGTCGAGGCAGGGACGTACACCGTATCCGCGGGGAATAACCTACAGACCGTGTCGTTTGACGAAGCGTTCCCTGGTGATACCGCGGTGGCAGACGCATTGCAGGAAGAGTGTTCCGGCCCGACATCCTCCCGGTACTCGGAGGGCACGATGGGATCGTCGTCCTACGACGTGTACTGGGAGGATTACAATGGGTCGTCAGAGAATTCATGGAGCTGTGGAACAGTCACAGCAGGGTATATCGCAGTTGAACGCGGGGCCAGTACAGATCAACTGGCGTCCGGCATGGTACAGGACTGTAGTGCGGACCCAGACGGTGGTGACTGGTGTACGGCGTCGTTCGGCGCCACGTTCGACGCGCGGCCTGTCCTGCTGGTCAATCCTGTTGAGTCTTCCGGTGGGGATAAGACGGTGATGGGGCGGCAGGCGTTGAGCACATCTGATGTCAATCTCCGACCAACTGAATCCAAGGATCCGGACAGCGAACAGGGCCACGCGACTAACGACCTGCCGTGGCTGGTGTTCACCCAACCCCGCGTTCCGGACTATAGCGGTGAGGATAACACAGGGTTCCTCGGGAATGATTCGCGGGATCGGGGCAATGATCCGAACTGGACAGGTGACTGTACGATGAACGGGTGTCTGGACTTTGATGGGATGGATGACTTCGTCCGTACAGGGGTTGAACGGAACTTCGAGGATAGTTTTTCCGTGTCGGCATGGTTCAACCCGGACGAAACACCTAGTGACGGACAGCGGCTGGTCGCGGATGACGACAATAATAACGGGTGGGCGTTGTCGTACGGCGATCCCGGCTCGGGTCAGCTCCGGTTTTTCGTGCGTGGGATGGACGCGGTGTCGCTTGACACGTCCAGTATTATCGATGCAGGGACCTGGTATCATGTTGTCGGCGTGTTCGATGCCGACGGAAATGACAGGTACATCTACGTGGACGGCGTGCGGGAAGCGAGTGATACAGCCGATACGGGCACACCGAGCACGGATGCGGGAAACGTGACAATCGGTGATGAAGGTGTGAACGGCGAGTCCAAGAACTTCGATGGGCAACTGGATGATGTCCGCGTCTACCCGTACGCCTTATCAGACGAACAGGTCCAGCAGGTCATGCAGCAGGGCAGTACGCGGATCGGGTAGATACATCCACTCTATATTTCACTCCTAAATAATTAACAATAATGTTAATTATTTAATAATTTGTTAGAATGGGTTTTGTATGGGTGTGCGTGAACTGGTGGCGTGGGCCGGCGATCGGCCGGTGTTCACGGTGAATGAGGTGGAGCGGGGGCTTGGCATGGAGCGGGAGTCGTTGCGGGTGTTGTTGCACCGTGCCGTGGAGCAGAATGCTGTGCGGCGGATCGAGCGAGGGGTGTACACCGTTCAGGATGATGTACAGGTGTATGCGACGCGTATCGAGACACCGTCGTATATGAGTCTGTGGTCGGGGTTGCGGTGGTACGATTTGACCACACAGCTGCCAGGGGCGGTGCAGGTGATGGTGGGACGGAGTCGACCCGATGTGGATCAGGTCCGGTTCTACAGGACGCAGCACATGTTCGGGTTTACGAAGGAGCAGTATAAGGGGTTCGATGTGTTCGTTGCGGAGCCGGAGAAACTGTTGATCGACTGTGTATCCCGACGGGAAGTCTCCGTGTCAGCGCTTGATGAACTGGTACGCACCGTTGATATCGAGACGGTCACAGCGTATTGCCGAGAGACCGGTGTGAACGCAGTATGTAAGCGGGTCGGATACCTTCTGGAGGTGGTACGGGATACGGTCGTGGAGGATCTGGAGCAGTACGTTGACCATAACACGACGAAACTTGATCTTTCCCGCCCCACAGCGGGTCGGCGGCATGAACGCTGGAACGTGGTGGTGAATGCGGATGTTGCATGAATCACAGCTACAGGAAGTCGCGAAACAGTTCACCAGTGGAAACATCGGCCACGCTGAGAAACTGTATGTGCAGGACATCATACTGCATACTGTCAGCCAGGAGACCGTTGACCAGCTCGTGTTCAAAGGAGGTACCGCATTGCTGAAGCTGTACAACCTTGATCGATTCTCAGAGGATCTTGACTTCACTGCGACTGCAGATATCGCGTTCGGGGAACTGGTCGATACAATCGTAACACGGCTGGAGCGATACGGTGTCACCGTACAAGACCGCGATGACGCCTCCACGGATGTCAGTGAGAAGACGCGTCTCGGCGTACAGGGCCCGCTGTACACCGGAGATCGACGGTCACTGTGCTTCGTCCGCATCGAGGTCAATACGGAGAG
This sequence comes from uncultured archaeon, assembly GCA_964502455.1. Lineage (GTDB taxonomy): Archaea > Nanohalarchaeota > Nanosalinia > Nanosalinales > Nanohalalkaliarchaeaceae > Nanohalalkaliarchaeum. The sequence continues at coordinate 10,927 of CAZCWR010000012.1, forward strand.
TACGGTGCATCACGCAGATATCGTACGGTACACACCTCCGTTTCCAGACATCCCGGCGTTTGAACTGGTAGCGATGACGGAAGCAGAAATCCTTGCGGAGAAGATTCGTGCGCTCCTGACCCGCAGCCAACCCCGGGACCTGTACGATATCTACCACCTGGTGTCGAACGGTGTCCAGATCGACCCGAATCTTGTTAACAACAAGCTTTCCTACTACGACATGGAGTACGATACGGCAGACGCAGTGGAACAGGCAAGCGCACACGAACCCGACTGGGAACGCCTGGACCTGTTCGTGTACGGCACCCTCCCCCCGTTCGACACCGTCCACGACACCGTCACCGCCGCCCTCGACGACGCATGTGCATCTACCGATACATCTGACACATGACAGACCGCCGACCGGATTCTGCAGCGCATCCCACAAAGCCCCGTTTCGAGCAGACCATGCAGCAGGGCAGTACACATCGGATAAAAATAGAGGACTGGCGACTGTGCAGATGTCGAAACATATCTGCACATAGCGCATATAATGGACGACTTATATAGAAGAATTTAAGAGCCAGCAAACCGAAGACTGCATTGCTGCAGCAGCCCGGATACCAGTCCGGGGGATGGGGAGACCATGGAGCACGGATCACTGGAACACCGCGCGGTACAGGCAACGCTACTCTTTGCCGTACTGCTGCTTCTCATCCACGTATCCACCGCCGCGGTCGTCCTCAACTCCTCGTCCAAGGTCGGATTCAACATCTCACAGGCAGAACAGGGGTACTTCAACGGCTCCGGCCTCTCCATGAACGACAACAGTGTCTACGACTTCTTCGGCTCCCGGTGTGACGGCAGCACGGTCGTATCGGAGGTGTTCCCGAACGGCACCTACCGGTGTACCGACATCGACAACCACGACAGCTTCGAGGCTAACACCGACAACCAGAACCTGTCCGAAGTCCTTGTCTACGGGAACGCCGCCAACATGTCGATCGATATGCGCGGGAATAATCTGACACAGCCGGACAACATTGAAACCGGTGGACAGACAGTAACAGTACGTGACTCGACGAACGATCAGGACATCGCCCGGTTCAAGGAAGGCGGCAACGTGGAGGTGCCGAATGGGAAGCTTCATGTACAGGACAATGCCCGTTCGTCTGGTGCGGAGTTTATCCGTATAGGTGACGATGCATATTTGACGGATGTTGACAGTGCGAACCGGCTCGGAGTGCAAGGGGTGGGAGATAGCACGATTGCAGAATTGGAACTGGGCAGCGGCGGTGCCCTTGTACAGGGAACAAGTAGCGGCTATCTGGAGATACCGAACGGCAATGTTAGCATTTCTTCGCCGTCACGCCGGAAGGGTCAACTGAATGTGGGCGGAGATGTTGAAGTAGTTGATGGAAACCTGGAACTCGGCACAAACATCCTTCGCTGGGGAGGTCAAGATGGCTCGGTAAACGGGTATAGAATAACTACGCCGTCAGCGGACAATGACGATCTTGTGTTCACAGATGAAGGCGGCGGGAATGTGGAAACATTGCGGTTACGGGATGGTGGCGAAGTTGAGTTCCGTGGTGGCAATATTGATATTGGACAGGGAAAGATGAGCAACCTTACAGATGGTGGAACGGATATCATCCGGTTTGATGGTTCGCAGACTGTTGAACTGCCGAACAGCGACCTGAACTTCGCCAACAGCAACAACATCCAAGACAGTGGAACGGATGTTATCACGTTCGACGGCAGCCAGAACGTCAAGATTCCGAACGGGAAGCTGGATATGGCAGATACTGGTGCGGTCGAGTTGAACACGGATGATGCGGGAGGAGCGTACAACCGGCCTGATCAAGGGCATATATTTACTGGTATGGCGACGAATGACGGTGCACTGATATACGGGCGAAACGGATCGGGTGGAGATAATGACGGTGAGTTGATTATTAGGACGCAGGACGATGGGGATGAGCCAATTCTGTTCCAGCAGCATCAGTCGTCCGGCGGTGCGGACCCGGTGACACGTCTGCATATTACTGGTGCCGGAAACGTTCAGGTCCCGAACGGCAATCTTGACATGAGTTCGCAGACGAACAACATCACCAATTTCTTCGATGCCACCAGTTGTACGGATTACGTGAAGCGCGTATTCAAGAACGGAAGCTACCAGTGTGGGACAGACAGCACCGGTAGCAACACCGACAACCAGAACCTGTCCGAAGTCCTGGTACAGGGGAACGTGGCGAACACAAGTATCGATATGTCGGATAACAATATAACAAATATTAATACGGCGGTTTTCAAGGCACCGAGCTCTGGAACCACGTCTAATGCGATGATACGGTACAGCGGCAATGGAAACACGCTTGAACTCGTGACGTCAGGTGGTGGTGGAGCAGATAATCAGATTAATATTGTCGGTAACCAGAACGGTCAGGATATCGCCCGTTTCTACGAGGGAACCGGCAATGTTGAACTGCCGAACGGCAACCTGAACATGGCAGGATCCGGCAGTATCCAGGACAGTGGGACAAACGCGATCACGTTCGACGGCAGCCAGAATGTCAAAATTCCGAACGGTGCGCTGAATGTGACGCCGGGAAGTGCTGAAGCATTCGAGGTCCGGGGCGGTCAGGGAAGCCGGTTTGTGGTGGATCGTGACAGCAGTACACGGGTGTGGGGGAAGAACACGGTAGATGCACCGGCCGCACTGGAAGTATACGGCGACTCGGACCCAGGTCAGAACGACCGCGTGTTCCAGGCGTTCACTGTTTCCAACCCGTCAAACCATGACGTATCAACTGCAACGGAGGTCTTCACCGTCAATCACACCGGTAATGTCAAGATTCCGAACGGCAACCTCAGTATCGGAACGTCGGATATATTGACCGAGCTAACGATTGCCGGTGAAGGCGGTGATGAAAGCAATCCGGGTCTGTTCGTCCGTGATCCAACGGTCAGCAACAACGATTACGGTGCAAAATTCACGTACAACGACAAAAACGGGAACAATGAACTGGCATTATCGGTGCGGAACAGCGGTAGTGATACGCGAGGATTAGTGATTGACCGGGACTCGACAGATGTGACAATCCCGAACGGCAACCTGGATATGAGCAGCAACAATATCAATGATATCGGGGATCTTGGGGGGTCCAACATTGTTAACAGCGATAATATCAACGGTGGAGCTGTTGGAACAAGTGAACTGGACACGGGCAGTGTTGATGATCGGTATCTTACCGAGGATTCCGACGACACCATGAACGGCGTGTTGACCGTGGATCACGGTTCAAATGTGAACGGGCTACGGTTACTCAATACTGTAAACGATCCTAACTCACCTGCGCCACTTCTCATCGCAACGGATGACGACAACGAAGACTTGGCCATCGAGGTTAGAAGTAACAGTGACGGCACCGCCGTAAACACCTCCCAAAACTTCCAGGATACACCGGACACCAGTTTCAAGGTATGGTCTGACGGCCGGATGGACATTGCCAACCCGTCAACAACCGGTAAAACAGTTGACATCGGTGGAGGTGTGAACATCGATGGAACGCTGAACGTTGTCGGTGGAACAGAATGTAATACAGATGAGTACATCGGCGGGGATGGCGGCTGTAAAACAGACAACACGGGAACAGACAACCAGAACCTGTCCGAAGTCCTGGTACAGGGGAATACGGCAAACGATACGATCGATATGAGTAACAACGAACTCAGTACACCATCTTCTATAACGAGTATTGCAGATAAAACACCGAACGACATCGGGGATGATGGTGATCTGTACCTTGATACGGATGACCGGATTGAATTCCGGGAGTCTGGAACAACCTACATGGAGATTGGGGAGAGTCCCAGCGCTGGCAACGTCCAGATTGACGCCTCTGGAAATATTGATACAGATGGTGCGCTGAATGTGACGCCGGGAAGTGCTGAAGCATTCGAGGTCCGGGGCGGTCAGGGAAGCCGGTTTGTGGTGGATCGTGACAGCAGTACACGGGTGTGGGGGAAGAACACGGTAGATGCACCGGCCGCACTGGAAGTATACGGCGACTCGGACCCAGGTCAGAACGACCGCGTGTTCCAGGCGTTCACTGTTTCCAACCCGTCAAACCATGACGTATCAACTGCAACGCCGGTGTTCACTGTGAACCATACCGGAGATGTCATCATCCCGAACGGCAACCTTGACATGGAGAATAACAACGTGCAGGATATCAATAATTTGTATACAGATGACAGCAGTACGAACTTCTTCTCGGGATCGCGGAGCAACGGTGAGGCGTTGTCCAGTGTTTCGTCGGATGGGACATTGAATTTTGAGTCGATTGATCATGGAAAATTGGACGGACTGGGGGACGATGACCATCCGCAGTATTTGGAGCGGGACGGGACGGATAGTATGACTGGTGACCTGGATCTGGGAAGCAACGCTCTTGTGAAGGGTACATCCAGTCCGGAGACAGATATCCACATCAATGATTCGACGGCAGGCATCATCCTTGAAGATAATTCGGGCGGAGCAAGTACACAGGATCGGTGGATGGTCTCGACCAATATCAAGGCAAACGGCAACAGCCAGTGGGGTGACTTCGGTATCTGGAACCAAGATGACAACACCGGGATTACGATTACGAATA
>CAZCWR010000012.1:15576-18084 GCA_964502455.1 uncultured archaeon
CAATCCAGAACACGGATGGCAATGTTGGTATCAACACGACCAATCCGAGCACCCGGCTGGACGTGGACGGATCAACCACAATTCGAGGGAACGTAGACGTAAAGGAAAATGCCATCCAGAACGTGGACGCGTTGCAGGATGGATCGGGGACGGATACGCTTCGATTTGACGGAAGCAACAATGTAGAGGTGCCGAACGGTGGAATTGATATAGGCGGTGTTGATGTATCTGCTGCAGCTGGCGAGATCCATGTAGCGAATGAACTCGCGTTTAATAATAATGCGGTAAGTATTGAGCGTGGTGGCCGGAGTGCAGGCACTAGCTCGCTGACACTGGATACCTATAATGACATACTCATGTACGCCGAAAACGGAGTTGGAAACCTTGCCTGGTTCAGGAGCGATGGTGATGTCGAAGTTCCGAACGGCGATCTCGACATGTCCGCCAACGAAATCCATTCTGTCGCCAAGCTGAACATCACGAACACCAGTTCGAACACGCAGATCGCGGACTTTGCGGAGACCGGTGTGACACTCCACCAGCCATTGAGCGTTGAGGCGAATGGTGCGATGAGTGTGGCGAACGGGCTGGAGTTGACGGACACGTCCAGTAACACGATTGACTCGTACAGCACGCTGTACCTGAAGACCAGCAGTGGCAGTCCAAGTGATATCGTGCTGGAGCCGACCGGAAACGTCGGCATCAGCGCTGACCTGGATATGGCTGGGAACAACGTTACCAACTTTTTCGATACAACGGCGTGTACTGACTACGTGAAACGCGTGTTCAAGAACGGGAGTTATGCGTGTGGTACGGATGATGGCGGCGGAACCGGTGGAAGTCAGAACCTGTCTCAGGTCTTGGCGCGGGGGAACGTGGCGAACACGAGTATCGATGTACAGGACAACAATATCACGAACAGTAATGGAAACAATGTATCTATCGGTGACAGCCTGAAAGTATACGGCAACCTGTGGACACAGGGCGCTGACCTTGCGGAGAAATACCGGAGCCCACAAAACCTGGAGCAAGGTCAGGTGGTGGCGATCAGCAGGAAGATGGATGACGCGGTGGAGCGGACTGATGAGGAGTTCCAGGATACGGTGATGGGCGTTGTTTCAAGTGACCCGTCGCACGTGATGAATATGGACGAGGACGGGTATCCAATTGCATTGGAAGGAAAAGCCCCGGTCAAGGTAACCGTCACGAACGGACCGATCAAGCGTGGCGACCGGCTGGTCCCGTCCGACGACCCCGGCGTGGCCATGACCTGTGAACTCATTGACCCGGCAGAAAGCGATAAACCCGTGCGGGTCATTCTTGCACACAACCAGCAGTGCCGCGACGCCACGTTCGGCCGCGCACTCGAAAACAGTGACAATGACGGCACCGTACTGGCACGTATCGGTGGTAGCTGATGACGGGAAAGACTGTGATGGAAACACGGTATAGGCTTAAGACACTGCTCATGTTACGTATCCCTGACGGGGTGATGGTGTGAAGGAAGAAGCACGGGACTGGCTGGAGCAGGCGGAACGTGAACTGGATGATGGCCTGTACATGTACGAGGATGGCCGGCAGGAATCGGCAGCGTTCCACCTCCATCAGGCAGTGGAGAAGGCGCTGAAAGCATTGCAGATCGAGGAGACAGGAGAATATCAGCGGTCTCATGATCTGGTGGAACTGGCTGATGCGGATATTCGTGACCGCTTTCTGCCGGTTCTCCGTGATTTAACACCTGTATATACTGGTATCAGGTATCCTGATGTGGAACTTGAAACGCTGGCGTTGGATGAGCACGTTGATGATGTGGAGGAATTGGTAGTATGGATACGGAAACAATTAACGCAGTGAAAACACTGGTCCAGGATGTGGCTGCAGAGCAGGGCATGGAACTATCTGAAGTGATCGTGTTCGGTAGCCGTGTCCGCAGCGATTATCGTGAACGCAGTGACATCGATCTGTTGATCGTATCCCCTGACTTCAGCGGCACAGCATGGAACAAACGACCAGGACCGTTCTATGAGGCATGGGACTACGAGGAACTGCCAACACCAGAATTCATCTGCCTGACACCGGACGAATTCCAGGAAAAGCGGGAGAAAGATCCGCATATCGTGCGGACAGCGGTCGAGGAAGGAGTGAGCCTGGCATGAACTGTACGGCACATAGACAACATACTGACGGGACGGTGTTGGCACGGGTTGGGGGGGTAAGGGTGTGATATGTGGTTGGTTTTAAGAGCATTCTCGATAATTATCTGATATGACAGGGAAGTCACGGCATCGGGGCGCGTTTGAAGCGTTTGCGGAACGGGCGCAGAACGAGTTGGGGGGTGATTTGAAGAAGCTGGTGTTGTACGGTTCTGTTGCGCGTGGCGAGGAAACCGAGGACTCCGACGTTGACGTGTTTGCCGTGGTTGAAACGGAGGAGCAGTTACACCAGCTTCGGAATTTGGCGTTTGATATCGGTGTATTAGAGTATGACGTGTTCATTTCAGTGCAGGGA
>CAZCWR010000013.1:0-17958 GCA_964502455.1 uncultured archaeon
CCTGGTCACCCTTCTTGTGGATCTGGACGCGCATCCCGTCGTACTTGAACTCGACGAACGCCTTCCCGTCACTGTTCCCTACCTGTTCGAAGGCCTCCTCCATGTTCTCCACTTTCTGCGCCAGCATCACCTTGACCGGGCGGAACAGCTCGATCTCCAGCTCGTCCAACCCGTCCGTCCCGTCCTCGGCCGCGATCTTCGCCACCTTCCCGAAATCCGTGGTGACATCGTACGCGTGCTGAATACAGCGCTCCAGTTCATCTTCCCATTCCGATACATCGTCGTCCTCCAGCACCATCAGATTGTAACCGTCACCGTTCCGCCAGAACTGCTGCAGTTCCAGGTCGTCCGCATCGATATAGGTGATATCGTTCTGCTCCTCGAACGTATCAAATAAGCCGTATCCAGATACCTGCTCTTCAAGGTCCTCGGCGATCGCCACGGTCAGGCCGGATTCCTCCAGTTTCTTCGGGAAGTCGTTGGGCGCGATGAGTTCGCTGAAGAATGCTTCCACGATGGCGTTCCGTACCAGGCCTTCGCCGACGCCGACCCGCATGTTCTCTAGCACCGTCCGGACGATATATTTTGCCTCCTGTTCGGTGGCGAACCCGATAAGCTCGGATATCTTTGCAATTTTACGGTCCTGGCTGTTCGAACCTGACATCTGTGCGATCTCCTCCAGGTTATTCTGCACCAGATCCACGGTCAGCTCTTTCTGTGCCAGCGTCTGCTGCTTCTTCTTGCCGACGAACTCCGCGGCAACGTCTCCGAGATCACCTGTCTCCCGCCATGCGTCCTCGACTTTGTCCTCGCTGATGCCGGTGGTCCGGGACAATGCTTTCACCATCAGCTTGTCGCCGATGCCCAGGTCCAGATCCTTCCATGCCGGGAACGCCCGCCCCATCACGAGGTGCGCCAGCATCTCCAGCTCGTCCGGCTCCGCGTCCTCGAACAGGTCTGCCATGATACTGGATTTTTCCAGCGTGGACTGCGTGGCTTCGAGGTCCGCGTAGCACTGTGCAAGGCGAGAATACTGCATACCACTACCGATACGATGGTAGAACATAAAAAAGGTATGGGCTGGGTCTGCGGCTGGCTATGGGCGTCCGGTAACAGGAGATTAACTGATGTACCCAAGGTCCGTGTCCCGGTCCGCGCCTTCGCGCTTCTCCAGGTACTTGATGAGTTCCGGCAATTTGCTCCGGTCGAACTCGCTCTGCGGCAGGTAGTAGTACCGCGGGTCCTCGTCGTCTTCGGTCGTCTTCTTCACGTACACCAGGTCCTCGTCCTCGTGTTCTTTGAATGCCCTGGCCTTGTCCCTGATCCGCTGCAACTGCCGCATCACCTGCAACGGGTAAAAGAAGTTGTCAAAATGGTACGTGGACGAGTCCGGATTGGCCGCGATCTTCTCTGCTGTTCCTTCAATCTTCTCGGATAGCTCCGCGATCCGTTCGTTCAGCCCGTCAAAGAACTCCTCCTCAGATATCCGTGTAATATCCATTGTCCGTACCATGCCCTGTCGAACCAGACCCTTTAAAACATCACGGTGTTTTTCCGGCATCTGCACAGATGAGTTAGATCACAGGTTCCGCCGTAGGCGGACCTGCCGAAGGCAGGAGAAGATCTCTGCTGGATCTTTGGCCAGCACGTTAGTTATTTATTGTCTGTCCTCCCATCAGGGTGTATGGACGTGTTTGAAGCGATCACGACCCGTGCCTCGATCACGAAATACACGGACGAGGGTGTGGACCGTGAGCAGATCGCCCGCATTCTCGAAGCGGGGCGATGGGCGCCGTCTGCCGGGAATATGCAGACGTGGGAGTTCATCATTGTGGAGGATGATGATACGCAGGAGCGGCTGTCGCAGTACGCACAGAACCAGCCGCATGTCCGGGAGGCACCGGTCGCGGTCGTGATCCTGACCGATGAGGAGCGCGCGGAACGCCGGTACGGGGACCGTGGCCGTGACCTGTACGCGATCCAGGAGACCGCGGCGGCGATGCAGAACATGCTGTTGCAGGCGCATAACGAGGATCTGGGTGCGGCATGGGTCGGTGCATTCGATGAAGAACACGTCCGGGATCTGCTGTATATCCCGAAGCGGACCCGTCCGATTGCCATCATTACGATTGGCCATCCTGCGGAACGGCCGGAGCAGCCGACGAAACAGAATCTGTCCGCTATCACGTATATGAACCGGTACGGTGAACGCGTCGCCCCGATCTATGACAAGATCGTGTGGAAGGGGATTCGGAACTACAAGGACCGGGCCAGCAAGAAAATTCAAGACCTGAAAGATCGGTATACGTCAGAATAGCACTTGTCCTACGTGGTATGCGTTATCGTTCGGGGATGTCAGGAGCCTGTTATTCGCCGGATACGGCGCGGTCGATGTGTCTCGCTGTAACGGTGTTGCTTTCTGCCTGCCGGGCGATCCGGACCGCGTCTTCTGCCAGTTCCTGTCCCAGGCCGTGGGTTGAGTCCTGTAACAGTTTGACAGCGTCGGCACTGACTTTTTCTGCGCCCGCGTTCCGCATGATGCGTTCGACTGCGGCAAGTGGGAGTTCTATGTCGTCTGATGTCATACGCATGTGTTTGGCATCAACCTTTTTTATAGTACACCGCCGAACATCGTTTCATGTCGGAAGAACAGCGAGAAGGACCGTATGTGTTGGATGCAAATGTGTTTATCCCGCCGTCAGTCGATACGGCGGAAATCTCCAGCGCGTTCCCGAACGCACTAGGGTGATAGAATGGGTGAAGAGGATACGATATATGTACTGGATGCAAATGTGTTTATCCATGGTGCGTCTCGGGAGCTGTCCCGGATGTTCCCAGAGATGGTGACGGTGCCGGCGGTGACGGCGGAACTGGAGAGTCAGGATGCCGGGCAGCGGCTGGATGTCGAAGACGTTGCAGTGATGGAGCCGTCAGATACGGCGGTGGAGCAGGTGGAGGATGCGGCCCGTGATACTGGAGAGGACGTGTCCGAAACGGATATGGAGGTTGTAGCGCTTGCGCTGGAGCAGGATGCGACGGTTGTCTCAGATGATTACGGGGTGCAGAACGTGGCAGCGTTGCTGGACGTGGCTTTTACCGGGTTCCGGAACGACGAGATCACCGAGCAGATCACGTGGGAGTACGAATGCAGCGGATGTGAGAACACGTTTGATACGGACGAGGCCGATGAGCATGGGTCGTGCCCGGTGTGTGGCGGTGAACTGGAGAAAGTGGCCGGTGACCGGGAACCGGTGTAGGTCAGTGCTCTGGCTGTGATCCGAGTTCTTCTGTGATCGGTGTGGTCGGTGCTTTTTCGAAGTACTGGAGGGTAACCAGGTTCTTGGTGATGACGAGGATCATGGGGCCGAGGATGACGCCTTTCAGTCCCATGACAAGTGGGCCGATGATGAACCCGACGAACAGGATGAGGGGGTGTTCCTGTGTCTGGTGGGCGGCCATGTAGGGGCGGAACACGACTTCAGGGAGTGTGTTCAACACGACGATACCATAGGTGAGGATGATGACACCCCACCAGAACGCGTCGTGTGCGATGTAGAACAGCGCAAGTGGGACGTACACCATCGGGGCGGAGACGATAGGGAAGAACGCGAACGCGCCGATGATCAGGCCCCAGATCCAGTAGAACTGGACGCCAAGCAGGTAGAACCCGAGGGTGGCGAGTGCGCCGACGGCGAGTGCCACGGTCAGGTAGGTCAGGAAGACACCGCGGAACAGCTGGTCTACCGAGTATACGATGGACAGGGTGACGTGCCGGTATTCGTCAGGGATTCTGTCGATAGTATTGAACAGTTCGGTCCGGAACACCTTCCCGTCCTTCACGAGGAAAGCGGCGACAACGAGATAGATGAGGAGATTCACGAGGATGGTCGGTATCTCCCCGATCATATCGATGAAATGCTCGCTGGTCGGTGTCGTAATGTCGTTGATTGCTGTCTTCACGTCCGTGGCCAGTGCCTCTGGAAGGTCAAAGAACTGGAACAGGAGGTCCACACTGTTGTTCAACATACTGGTGAAGTCCGCGGTCACGGACTGGATCTGGTTCGTATTTACACTGGTGATCACCATCAATGACAGCAACGATACGAATCCGATCAGGAGAATGATCATAATGCCGGTCGTAATGGTCCGGTTCTGGATCCGTTCGTTCAGCCGGTCCGCCAGGTAGTGTAGAAAATACGCGGTGAACAGGCCCCAGAGGATTGCATCGGCGAACGGCCACACCATCCATATGACGGTAAGCGTCGCGATGAGAGCAGAACCAAGAAAAATATCCTCCTTCTCCATGAGGCATAATTCCTGCGCCCAGTATTTATTATTTGTGTAAACAGGTTCGACTGGGGCTTCAGGGGGATCTGCCTATTGCCGGAAGCTATGCTTCTGTGTCATCGTTCTCGATGACTGTGATCGTCCCTTCGCGTGGAATATTCAGCTGCAGATCGCCGACCCAGTCACGGGTGTACGCGCCAGTGACTTTCACCCTGGCTCCTTCCCTGTTCCTCACGGCATCGATCTGTTCCTCCCAGAGTGTGACCGGGATCTCACCAGTCTCGTCTTCCAGCGTGGCGATTGTGATCCGTTTCTGCCCGTACTTCCCCGTCACTGCACGCGGGGTCTGGATGTCTTTGATCGTTGCCTCGAGTTCTACGTCTTCCGACTCCACGGTGAGTTCATCGATACTCATGCCGTATTTTTTACCACAGCATATTAATAAAAGCTTCGTTTTGGCACCGGGTTCCGCCCGATTTTCCGGGGGTACAACAGGAAACCGGCTGTACATTTCATCAAGGTTATAACATAGTGGCGCACATCGCACATAGCATAGTATGGTCGTGCGGACGTGGCTGATACGGTGATCACTATGGAGACTTCTGGGTCCTCCCCGTCTCCTGTCTGGAAGTTGAAGAATGAAATCGTGTTCGAACAGACGGCTCGTAGAGCGACAGTGTGCACCGGATTATCTCCTATGAGGATAGTGCATGATCTGAGGATTGAAGATACTAATCGCCTTAAATCATCGTATCTGATACTGGTTTGAGAGGGGATGGCGGAGGACGGTACACCGGGAGAGGATGACGGAGACCTCAGGAAACGACTGGATGAGATCCGACTGGAGTACGGGGGACGGATCGTATCCGTGTTCGAGGATGACGAGTTCCCACGACTGGAGCAGGTAGTGAACGATTTACGTGAACGGGAAACCGTGGCACGGAGCCATGTAGCAGGAGTACATAAACTGTACGCGTATCTTGCGAACGAGCGGCCTACACTCAGCGACCTTGCCGACCAGTACGATATCTCGGAGCGGGCCGTGCAGAACGGCATGAACTATATTCAGGACTGTGCTGGCGTGGATATCGATACGCGAGGCGCACCGCAAAAGCTCCGGGACCATGCGGTGGTGGAGGCACAGGACCTGTTCGACGACCATGTGATGGACAAGATGGAGGCAGCAGAACACGTTGCAGAACAGTACCGCGTCGGTGTGGAGCAGGTCAGACAACAACTGTCCGGCGAGGCACGACACCGGTTTACGAAACAGGGGATCACTGAAGATGTTGGACAACTTCTGTCCCGCCGTCCACAGACCAACCGGGAACTACAGGAACGACTCGATCTTCCGCGGCCTGCAAGCCGGTACACCCGGTACCTGACTGCGGACTGCATCCATACCGATGCCGGGCACCGTGTATATGTCTGGTATGTGGACGGTGACGAAGCCACGGCAGACCTGTACGCCACGGTTCTTGAAGCCGCTCACGCTGCATCGGACGAGCAGTGGTATGAGGATGTGCTTGAACAGCTGGAACGCCGGATGGACGAGCAGGACTGGTTACCGGAAGAGCATGACTGGCGGGTAGAACGCGAAACCATGTACGCGGATATGATGGCGGCCAAACAGGAGAACCCACAGCGATTTGCTGCGCTCCAGTATCGGATGGACGGGATTATGGATGCACTGGTGAGCTATGATCTTGGCGGGAACCGGTGTTATGCACGGGATGTTGCAACGTATCTGGATGTGGACGAACAGAGCGAGGTCCGGGAACTGGGGAAGGCACTGGCGGTGCTGGAGGATGACGCACAGATTATCTCCTCATACGGTCGTCCCCGCACATATGAACAGGATACGTACCGTGAGGAAGATATCTTCCTGGTATCTGCCGTGGTGAACCGGCTTGAACAAGAGCAATAATTTTATGTCTATCTCTCTCATGTTCACGCTATGACAGATGTCTCAGAGGGAGACAGCGAACGCCTCTCGGAGTCCATGGAACGGCTCCGCGACCACTACGGCGTCCCGGAACCGCAGAACCGGCCGGACCCGATCCTGTCCCTGATCAAGGTACTGCTTTCTCACAACACGAACGACAACAACCGGGACCGCGCCTATAACGCATTGATGGAGCAGTATGATTCGCCGGAGGAGATCATGCAGGCAGACCGCGACGAACTCGCGGACACGATCTCGGTTGCTGGCCTGCACAACATCAAGGCCGGTCGCATCCAGGATGCACTGGAGAAGATTGTGGAGGAGCGCGGCGCACTGGACCTTGACTTCATTCACAACCTTTCGTTATCGGAGGCGAAGGACTGGCTGAAACAGCTTCCCGGTGTCGGCCCCAAATCGGCTGCTGTGGTACTCAACTTTACGTTCGGCAAGAATGCGATGCCAGTGGATACGCACGTGAACCGGGTGTCGAAACGGATCGGTATCATCCCCGAATCCATGAGTCTGGACCGGGCGCACGACGTGCTGGAGGAGATGACACCGGAGGACCGCGTCTACGAGTTCCACATCAACCTGATCAAGCACGGCCGCGAAATCTGCACAGCGCCAACCCCAGTATGCTCCGACTGCTTCTTGAACGATATCTGCCGGTACTACCAGGAACATGAAGACGATCCGGATGCGTGGAAATGACTGTTTTCAGGGTCTGTGCCGTGATATGCCGGAAAGGCTATTTAAGCACAGGCGGATATGGCAACGTATGACCGATCAGGGATACGACCGTCTCACCATCGGGGCAGGTATAGCTGTCATCTTTCTCGTGTCTGCGTTTGTGGTGCTGTATGGGTCTAAAACTGATGCGGTAGACCGACTAATGGAGGAACGCGAGTACCCGTATGCAGATGAACTGGTGGCGGTGAACCAGACGACTTGGATCAGTGGAAACATTAATTCACGGACGTATACACTGTTTCTGGCGGACGGGTCGACACAGGAATACGATTTTTCATACGTCAAGCAACCGCATGGCGGTGAACTGGGTGGTATTCGAACGTTCACGCTGCTCCGCCAGCTCAATACGACCGAGTTACGTAGTACCGGATTGTATACGAGGACCGGGGTTATGCGGTGAAGGGCATAACACTGTATAGGGTGGACGAAACCATTTGTGTGAATAGGAGTACAGCGGAATTCCAGAATAGCTGGGGGCATGAAACGAACGCATCGCTATACTATACATGCGCAACTGGTGACCCGTTCCCCTACAACCGCACCACTCCCCGAACTGTGCGCTAGTCCTGATGGAAAATACTGAAAGAGATATAGAAATGGAGGATGAGGGGTTTTACGCCTCGTCCTCGTCCAGATCGTCCATTCCACCGCCCTGGGCGGCTTCCTGTTGCTGCTGGATTTCCTGGATGATCTCCTGCGCCTTCTCGTTGATCTCGTCCTCGTCGACAACACCTTCTTCAACGAGTGCACCGATTAACGCGTTCACCGTCAGTTCCAGGTTTCCAATCTTCTGCTGGAAGATCTGCAGCATCTGCTGGTTCATATCGCCACCAGCGCCGTGATCGTGGTCATGATCGTGGTCGTGGTCATGTTCGTCTGCCATACGAATTCACACTGTAGCATTACCGAAGAGTATTTATAAACATGCGCATATTCCAGCGTTACCGGACTGTGGAGTGAGCACCGATGACCGCACCATCCAGGTCTTTCCCCTGCACCGTTGCCTCCTCGTCCACGATGCTATCCTTCACCGTGGCATCCACAATAGTCGCGCCCGGGAACACGATACAGTTCTCCAGGTCGGCATCCTCCACTTTAGCACCGTCCATAACCCACACATTGTCTCCCAGTGAACTCTGCGTCACGTTTCCCGCGGTGAACCCGTCAGTCATCGCGGCCTGCGCCTGGAGATAGTTCTGTGGCGTCCCGATATCATGCCACTCCCCGTCAAACGCGTACGCATACAGCGTCTCCCGGTCATGCGCCCACTCAATCAGCCGTCCTGGCTCATCAAGATAGTTCTCGTCGCTGCCCTCGTGTGCATCTCGGTACCGGTCGAACAGGTCCATAGACGATGCCGGGAAATAGTAGAATAACGTTGATACAAGCCGTGATGGCGGTTCCTCTGGTTTCTCCACGAACCCGGTCACCTGCTGCTCGCTGTCTGTGTCCACCACGCCGAACGCGGTCGCGTCCTCACGTGTATCCACCTCGTAGCACGCGATGGTGGGCGCGTCACGTTCCTGCGCGGACCCGGCAAACTCCGCAAGGTCCAGTGAGGTGTAGTTGTCGCCACCGACCACGAGGTAGTCGTCCGCGCCCTCGTCCTTGACGATCTGCATGATCGCGCCCAGACTCCCGATCTTCTCCTCTTCCCGGGTGTGGTCCTCGACCACGACGCGCGTGTTATTGTAGTCATGCGCTGCAAGAAACTGCTCGAAGTCGTCCGCGTACTTGGCGTTCGTCGATATCAGCACGTCTTCCACGTCCATCTCCTGTAACTGGTCGAGGACGTAGGCGATGATCGGTTTCCGGCCGAGCGGCAGCAGTGGCTTCGCCCGGTGCTTCGTTAATGGCCATAGCCGTGTTGCGTGTCCGCCGGCAAGGACGATAGCCTTCATACTCTCCTACGTTCCTGTTGAAGCAATATAAATTGTTTCCCTTTTCACTGGCGGTCTCTGGTCCTATCAGGTGTGTCCTGGTAGTCGTCCAGGAGCTGTATCTGTTCCCAGTCCACGGATGCGGCGTTGACCTGGACATGGAGTGGGCCGGCGGTCAGGGTCCGTTTCGTGAGTGTGACGACGCGCAGGATGTAGACGGTCAGGATGACGAACGGGGTGAGCAGGACAGTATAGATCAGGCTGGTGAAGACGATGAGCGGATGCACGCCGAGCACCGTGACGTTCGGGATGAGTCCGGCATCCAGCGCCAGCATGGTATAGGATGCGAACAGGATGAGCGGCAGCGTGATGTAGAGGAGGTCCCTGGACAGGTTGGAGAACTCCTGCCGGTAGTACAGGGTCTTGAAGTACTGGTGGCCGACCGCGAACACCTGCAGCGTCTCCACCAGTTCCTCGAACGCCGCCTCGTCCGCATCCGATATCACGCTGTCGAACGCGTTCTGCAGGTACTGCGCGATTTCGATCTGCCGCGAGTAGTTGTAACTCAGGCCGGCGATCAGCACGTCCAGCATCGTGGTCGGCGGCCGCGTCAGTTCCCGGTTGATCATTTTGATCTGACTGGTGACATCCTCCCGTACGTACCGGTTCACCTCCTTCTGGTATTGCCGGTTCTCGCTGGCTGCCGCCGTCTTCTTCAATGTGTCCGCCTGGCTGAGCACGTTCTGGAGCAGGGCGTGCAGGAACCCGGCCGGGTTCATCGACTCCTCCTCGAGGCTCACCAGGTCCTGCAACTGGTTCCAGAATTCCTGTGACGCTTCCACCCGTTCCTGCTGCTGGCTGAGCGGCACTAACTCCTGCGACAGCATGATAGAGGTCAGGGAGACCACGATAGACACAAGAACTACAGTTGCACTCAGGAACGTCCGGAACAGCAACTGCATCGTCTCCTGCTCCGTCACCAAACTCGCCATCGCCACCGGATTCACCATACTGGACAGGAAGAGCAGGGAAAAGATCGCCGTCAGAAACGCGAGTGCAACACGCTGCCGGCTCCCGCCCAGCAGGATCCAGACCTTGACCCTGTTCTCTCCGGGCCGCCGCAGATCCGGTGAAATATCCGCGAACTGTTCCCGCACCTCCTGGATCCGCTGTGTCCGCAACCACCAGTCCCGCCGCGACATACAACACCAACCACATCCGGTCTCCTAAAAGCAGCGGCACAGTAAACAGGATGCAGGATTGTGGCAAGAGTTCGCTGTTCGCCAATACTGGAACAGTACAGCGTGTAGAACGGATTTATGCATCTTTCACGGCCTTGACCAGCTGGCATTTCCGGCAGATGTCCTGTGAGCAGGGTTCGCCGCATTCTTCGCAGGGTGAGACTTCGGAGGATTCGCCGTAGAACTCGTCGCGAATCACGGGCAGCATCTTGTCAATGGATGATAACGCGGAGTGCTTGATGCTGGGGCGTTCCTCCTCCATCTGGTTCAGGAAGTTCCGGATGTCTGCCCGGAGCGCACCTTCCGCGTGTGGACATGTCTCGATATGGACTTCAAGGTCGTTCACCTGGGCGTACAGCGCGATCTCCTTCTCCAGGACCTCACGCAGTGGCTTGATGCGGCGCATGAACTGGTCGCTCGGCACCTTGTGTGTCTTCGCACCCATCCGTGCCATCCGGCTCATATCGCCCTTGAGGAAGTTCATGAACGCGGACTGGATTTCGTCATCCATGTTGTGCCCGATCGCCAGCTTGTTCGCATCGATCTCGCGGGCTTTCCGGTTGATAACGTCCCGCCGGAACACACCGCAGTACGAGCAGGAGTGCATCTCCGGCTTCTTCACCATGACCTCGTCCATCGTGATGTCGTACTCGTCCTCGTACGTGCCGACGTGGATCGGGACGCCGAGCCGGTCACACATCTCTTTCGCGGTCTCCACGGACTCGGTCCGGTACGGTTCGATACCTTCATGCACCGTGATGGCGTGCAGATCGATGTCCGGCCGCTCCCCGAAGATATCGTGCAGGGTCTGCAGCAGGACGCCGGAGTCCTTGCCGCCGGAGAGACCGACCGCGATCGTGTCACCGTCTTCCACGAGGCCGTGTTCGCGGATGGTCTGCTTCACCTGCTTCTCCACGCTCCGGGAGAAGTGTTCCTTGCAGAGGGCGCGGCCCTCGTATTCGCGGTAGATGACGGCGGGTTCGCCGCACGTGGCGCAGTCCATATCTTTTCCATACGGTGGCAACCTTAAAAACGCTGAACGGTATCTTCGTCGATTCCTGCCAGCGGGTGTTGTGGCTGGACCGTATCAAGTACCAGTTTGCAGGAAGTTGGTAGCCGGTTCATAGCGTGGACGGTATCGACTTGTGTGCTGTATTTCTGTATACGCTGATACATGGGGCTTCATTTAAGGATGGTAGGCTCGTAGGAGAGTGATATGGCAACAGACAAATCCCCTGAACGGGTTTCGGTCGGTATCCCTGGGATTGATGAGATGATAGAAGGAGGACTGGTTGACGGATCGGTCACGCTCGTGACGGGAACGACCGGTGCCGGGAAGACCACGTTCTGCTCACATTTCCTGTGGGAAGGCCTGCAGCAGGGTGAAACCTGCCTGTTCGTGACGCTGGAGGAGCGGCCGGAACAAATCAAACGCAGTGCGAAAGATTTTGGCATGGATTTTGATGAGCATGGGGCTGATGGCACGTTCAAGATGATGTATATCGATCCCAGCTCCAATCCTGGACATACCGCGGACAGCACCTACCGCGCCATCCAGGAAGTCTCCCCGGACCGGGTGGCGATCGACTCGCTGAGCGTGCTGGAGGCGTACTGGGAGGATGCAGAGGAGTTACGAGAGGATCTCAACGATCTGGCGCTGCAGATGCGTGACGGTGGGTGGACGACAGTGATCACCGCGGAGATGCCGGACCCGGAAGGCAGCCAGCTCACCCGGCACGGTATCGCCGAGTTCGTGGTGGACGGTGTGATCGTGCTCGGCGGCCTGTCGATCGGCCAGACCACGTTCCGGTCCGTACAGGTCCTCAAAATGCGGATGACAGATATCAATGAGGACGTGCAGAGCATCGACCTGACTGACAGGGGGATTGTGGTGCAGGACGAAGGATTCTAAGAAAAAATAAAAAATGGGATGAACTGTCGGTTATCCGCCTGCATCAAACATGTCCCTGTAGGAGCTGTCGAACGCGACAGTGCGTTGTTTTGGGGCATCCGTCGGGATGTCGACATCCAGGTTGTACTGCTCAAGTGCCGTGGCGAGTTCGTCGTCCGACGTGTATCCGTGCTGCCGGATCTTGATCGCACCGGAATCGTACCAGGCATGGATGCTCCCGTTCTCGTCCGCGAGGTACGGGACAATATCCTCTTCTGCGGAACCTTCCAGGTACATGTTCATCACTGCGTAATCGTCTTCTACGGACATAACTGCATACCCGTCAGATGCGCCGTATGCATTGACCGCGTTTTCGATCTCTCGTGGGTACACCATGGCACCGGATAGGTTGATGACCCGGTCTTCGCGGCCTTCAAACGTGAGTCGTGGCCCGTCATCTGCAGGTTCGACTGTGAATACGTCGCCGACCCGGTACCGGGTGTACGGGAAGAGTTCGCGGTCTGGTGCGGAGATCAGGATTGGTCCTGTCATCGGCTCGTCAATGTCGTACACGGAGGTGATTGCGTCTTCACGTATCTGGACCGTGTCCTGGTCAGCCGCAACGTCGGTGTCGGGTTCGAGGAGTTCGAGGTACAGGTTGTCATTGGTCTGTACCATTCCCGGTCCCTGCCCGTCCTCGGCAGCGACCGCACCCATCTCTGTCCCGGCGTAGAACTGCCGGACCCTATCGAGACCCCACTGGTCTTTGACCGTATCGCGGAGTGACTGCGGGAAGGTGTCCCCGGCGGTTAGTGAGGTTTCCACGTTCGGGAACTGTTCTGTGAGGTCACCGTACTCGTCTTCAATCTGTTCGCCAAGCGCGTGCAGCATCCGGGGCAGTGACATGACCACGGTGACCTCGTCCCACCGGTCCCGCACAGCGTCATCGTCGAAATCCGCGACCGAGGTATTCACGACATCGGTACCGAGAGTGTCGGGGCCGTGGTGGAAGCACCAGCCGGACATGTGGTTGTCGGCCAGTTTCCCGAGGTTCAGTCCGACATCGTCTTCATCGATGCCGGAGGTCCGGAAGGTGTCAGCGAATCCCTGTGCGACCTGTTCCTGGTCGTCCGGAGAGAGCGGGATGCGTTTCGGTTCGTCACCGGAACTGTAGAACACGCGGACATCGTCATCGTCTTCGTAGTCAACATCCTTGGTTCGTTCCTGCATACCGGTTTGGGTGAGGATGGGTTCATCGGAAACGAGTTGTGCGTATCGATCACGCGTATCTTGTTCGTCTGTCATGGGTGGTTCACATCGTCATCGGTCTGGAGCACCACTCTGCAGTGACTGTCACCGAGGTACTCGCACTTGGTTTCTTTTGAGGTGACAGGTTCTGCGAACATGTCCTCGGCGATACCGTGGACCATGCCGCGCTGCAGGTGGTCGACCGGTATCGTTAGATTGGAGAGTACGTTGGATTCACGGAATCGTCCGGGGAACGGCGAGTTCTCAAGGCTGAACACCATCCGTCCCTCGTCAAAGTTCTGGACCTCCAGGTTGAATTTGCCGAGACCGAGGATGCCGGAGGAGTCAAGTGTCTCGTTCAGGAACTGTTTCCGGGGTACGTCATGCTGCTCGCCTAACACGTCAGTGGCGTAGTTTCCGTGGTGTCGTCCAACCCGGAACAGTGTTTCGAACGCTTCATCTCCCTGTGACTGGTACAGTTCTTCGATCAGTTTCGTGAGTGTATAGGTTGGAAGCATCGCCATCCGGAACCCGAGCAACACAATCTCCCCGTCCTCAATCGACAGCTGGTAGGCGAACATCATCCGCTCCACGAAATCACTCATCGGCATCGTACTCACCTCGATAGAACAGGTAGAACGGATACGCTGGGCTAAGGGCATCCGCGTCAGTGTCGTTGTCCGGGTTCAGCAGATTCAGCGCCTGCTCCAGGTACTCATCGTCCGCCGCCAGTTCCTGCCGTTCTATTGGTTCGAACCCGTAGTCGCCGAACGTGGCGACTGCCTCGGACTCCGGGATGATCCGCTGCCGGAGGGATACGGTCGTGTCCTCGTCCAGTTCGATGTCCCCGAACTCCCAGAACTCGGCGTCCTCTTCCTCATCATACTCAAGAAACTCTCCGAACAGGTGTTTGGCGTTCTCCCCGGTGAACGTACCGCCGACGTATGCTTCTTCCCTGGTGGCATCGCTGACGGCTTCCACGGCTGCAGGGAAATCCGGAAGATCCTGGAACACATTGACCGCATACACAACGTCGAACGGCTCCAGTTCCTCCCTGCCATTCGCGTTATCGTCCGAAAGAATATCGTATACATCGCCTTCCACGATCGTCGCATTGTCCTGTCCGGTCTCTTCACGGTACGCATCGACCGCGTCCTGTGCGTACTTCGATGCAATATCGATTCCGACAACCTCCGCGTCAGGATACTCTTCAGCCAGTGCCACGGTCAACGTCCCGTCGCCACAGCCCAGGTCCGCAATCCGGGTCACATCATCAACCGCGTCATACGTGTCTGGTAACTGTGTAAGATAGTCCAGAGATTCATCGAGCCCGACTGGGCTCACCCAGGCAGTCTCTGTTTCAGGGTTTGTGATGTAGTCGGCCAGTGCATACCGGTCCTCTATCGGTGTATCCTTCATGATTGTCCTCCAGTGCTAGGTGACCAGGATCAGCGAGGTCTTTCCCAGCCGTTTGATGATATCACGGAACACCGTCAGTGTAGTATCGTCCAGTTTCCTGTACGCGATACGCTGCGCATGGAACAGCAACGTGAACACCAGTAACTCCTCCACGTCATGGTCCTGCAGCAATTCGTATTCCTCGGCCGTAAAATCGAGTTCATCATCCAGCAGGTTGAGTAGGACGTCACGGTCTATGAACTCGACTGCATTTTCCTGGTCAGCCCGGAACGCGTACGATCCGATGATATCACGCCGCTTCTCATTCAACACATCACGGCCACTATCCGTCAGCTCATACCCAATAATCAGGTTCGACGCCGTATCAGGCGCATTCACGATCTGCGTATCCACCAGGCCCTCATTATGCATCGTGTTGATCCGCCGTCCCACCGTCTGCGACGACACATCCGTATTCCCGGGAAACGACTGGTCTTCATCCTGCAACCTGTCAGGGATCCACTTCTTCCACACCGGTCCATCCACATCCTCTATCGCCGCAAGCAACGCGTAATCCACCTCATCAATCTCCATAACAAACCACCTCGGCAGGTTCATCCATGCACCGTCCCAAAAAACGCCGTATACCTGTACATACCAGTTTCCATACGCTGTCACGGTGCACCGGTGCAGCCAATCCCGTACCAGTTTTAAAAGCGGAACAGAACATAGGGTACCGTCCGGAGATGGAGAACACTCGGACTGAACAGATTAGCCCACCTAATACCAAACATCACATCAAACCTGACTCCTACCGCACCCACTAAAAAGATTCAACACCCACACTGCATATAAGCCCGGATGGCGGAGTCACGCACCTCGCAGGTGCTCAACCCGCCACCGTTCAACGTGCCCGGATGGCGGAGCTCATGGAAATCCATCGGATTTCACTCGATCGAACCATCCGGGAAACAGAACAGTATACACTACATGCCCGGATGGCGGAGTCTGGCCTAACGCGGCAGATTCGAGCTGAACCAGCAAGATATGCTGAGCCTCGCAGGATGCTTTCAGCTTCCTGCTCGAACATCCTTCTTGAAGAAGGATGTGTCCGATTTCTCCGATAGGAGATGTCGGGTCGAATGGACGACCGTCCATGAGCGCGATGATCTCGAGAAATATCTGCTGGGCGTGAGCCCTCGCAGGTTCAAATCCTGCTCCGGGCGTTTTTTCTCATTTTCGCAGGATTTGATAGCCTTGAACATCTCCGATTTTCCTCGGGGTTCAAATCCTGCTCCGGGCGCTCCCGCTTCTTCTGCAGGATTGTGAACATAGAAAACCGGCGTTGCAGGTTTTCGATTTCAAATCCTGCTCCGGGCGTTCCTTCAGCTCTTCATCACGGTTTATGAACGTTTTGCTTCTCCGAGAGAAGCGCAACATCAACTCCTGCTCCGGGTGTTTCTCCAGTTTCACGCTGGTAGCCGTTGCGAGTAGCAATGCTATATGTCGACCGGCTGCAGGTCGGTTCCGTCCAGTACTGCACTGTCGTTGGTTAGGGTGGTAAACGCGTTTCGAACACGGTTATATACGCTGTCATCCAGGTGCTGGGCGATACCGGTCTTCATCTGCCATGGAAGGTCATTGAGTTCAGTCTGAAGTGTGTCCAATTCATTGTATATGTGGTCTTGCGGGGTACTGTCGCTTATAAGATGTTTGACGTGATCGAGATTGTTGTCGGCGGCGTATTGGTGTATCTCCGTTTCTCCGGGTGCAATGTGTTCCAGTCCGTCCTGTATCAGGCGGTGGAACGTGTTGCGGGCGGTGGTGCGGTCCTGTAGTGCGCTGACCATGTCGTAGTAGCCCCAGGTCAATGCGTTTTCGCGCTCTTCACGTGGTAGGTCCATCACCTGGGTCTGGAGCAGACCGTCCCTATCGTTCCGGAGCATGGCACGGACCACGTTCTGCTCGATCAGCGCGTAGTCGTCGTCATCGATGCGTTCAATCATGTCTGCCGCGTCCGTAGCGGCTGCGCCGAGATCTTCGTGTTTCTGTAGTATCGCAGCGTACTCCTCAAAGTCGATCGGTTCACCGAGTTTGTTTATGACGGGAAGACTGTCTTCGACTCGCTGCCGCTCTTCCAGTGTCGGGTATGCGGCGTCTGCCAGCTGGGTGAACTCGTTCCGGGCGGTTGTGAGGTCTGCCAGAAGTTGTTCTCTTGTGAATACGGCTGCGCCCTGTTCACTGGCCGAGGCAAACAGTCCGATCTTCCGGTACTGGTGGTCGACAATGTCCTTGGGCTGGTACCGGTTTCGTTCTGTTCGCCGGTCCTGCTGGTCGGCCAGTGTATTCACATCATCTGGGGTTAAGGGGGGATGTGCACTGCTGTTTTCCGCGCTCGCTTCAATCCGGTACTGCCAGCCGTCCTGTACGTCCGCACGGTCAAGGTCGTCAAGCGCGTCGACGGTGGTTTCAAACAGGATGTACGTTGTCGTAGCCAGTTTCGGCTGGGCGGTCATCGTCACGGTCACGTCCCCGATCGTGCCATCCCAGTCCACGTCGTACCGGACCTCGACGTTTGACCGGTAGGGGAACAGGTCTGAACCACCCAACCCTTCTGTACAGGTCAACGTGAAGGTATCGGGGTCGAACGCCCACTGTGTCTCTGCATCACCGAACGGCTCATGATAATCGAGCGGTTCCTGCGTCAGGCTGTCCCAGTCGATGAACCCAGCATCCTGACGGATATCCGGGTCCACAAAACCGGCAGTCGCCAGTTCCGACCGTGAACGTGTATCAACACGGTCATCAGTGATCGTTGACGTGGATTCACTATCAGTGTCGTCGCGCTGGTCTGCGATGATAGTGGATGCGTGCCGGGTGTAGTTGGGTGTGTCCGTGATGTAGTCAGTGTACAGCTGTTCGTGCCGGTCGAGGTACGTTCTGACGTCAGTATCGGTGACAGCGTCTTCGAACGGTGCATGGTCATCCACGAACTTCAGCCAGTCGATCGTGTTCCACAGTGTGTCGCCATCCATGGAGATGAGATCGGAGAGCCAGTCCCAGATGTGGTTGTTGAACGGGGTTGCACCCCACATGAACTGTTCGTGATCCCGCTGGAACTGCTCATAGTACGCTCTCAGATCCTCTTTCGCATAGATCCGCTCCTCTCCCGTAGCCAGGGCGTCGTACTGAGTCGCGGCCGCGATGTTCCGCTCCACCTCCTCGGACAATGCATGGAGGTCAACGGCAATATCGCCGCTGTCGTATCGCCGGGCGATGACATCTCCCTCATCAAATCCTCGGCGTATGTCCTGGGTC
>CAZCWR010000014.1:0-17380 GCA_964502455.1 uncultured archaeon
CTCTATACCCTCTCTCGCCGTTTAACAGAGAGATTACAGGATGCAGAACGGGACGGCAGCAGCTACCGCACCGTCCACCCGGACACTGGCGCACTCGCCCACATCCAGGACTACAGCTGCCAGAACGCCCACATCGAACTCACCCACACCAAGGACCACAACAGCGACCAGTACCTCGCCGACATCTGCATACAGGGCGATGAAGACCGTGTAGACGACCTGAAGCAGGATATCGATCGGATCATGGAACGACTTTAAATAACCGTAATTTTCCTCAGAGTTTTACCGGTAATTGTAGTTAACATACATCGGTGCGGGTATCGGTACAGTTCACCCCTGTAGATACTGCTTGAGAACCATGGAAACATCCTCGTCGAACCGTTCGCTATAACGGGAGGAGTCGATGATATCTGTCGCGTATGACAGGTCGTACCGCGGTGATAGCCCTTCCTTGATGGTCTGTCCTCCCCGTGCTGTTCCTCGTACGCGCTGTAGAACAGTTCTCCGACATCCCGCGTAAACTCGCCGGTCGACCGTTCACCAGCCAGCTTCGACACGCACCACTCGCTGAACCCTTCATTGTAGAATGCGTCCAGACGTTCGCGCTCACGGCCCGATGCCGTGAGGTTCGCCAGAGCACGGCCCGGTTCCCGTACTGGGTAAACAGACCGCTCTTGGTGCCGCATCACGTGCACCGTCTCGTGGTACAGCGTCTCCTCCACGTCCTTCCCTGGCAGCACAGCGATTCCCGGCAGCTCCGGGAAACTGGTCCCGCGGACGAACACGCCATCCTCCGGCTCCTCACCGTCAAACGCAAATTCGTACACCTGAAGCTCGTCCTCGAACGCCGTATCGAACAACCCTTCGACATCCGCGATCACGTCCTCTGCCCGGTCAGCCAGCGCATCACCCGGCGCATCCAGCGTGTACCGGTACGCACCACCATCGTAATGGTACGTGACCTCCGCTCCCACCAGCACCTCGTTGACCGTTACCATGGAATCTCCCTATCTGATAGTGTTCAATAATTACTACACTGCATCACATAAACGCATCCAGGTCATCATCGTCCTGTTCTTCCTGCTTATGATACTCTTGCGCCACGGTCTCCAGATCCTTCCCCGTGTCGAACTCCTCACTGTTCCGCTCCCGCACGTCCACGAACATCGGATAGTTGACAGCCTCTCCCACTACAATAGCCTCTCCGACACGCAGCCCCGGAATAGAATCCGCAACACCTTGCGTGATACCTTCGCTGCCTTTCTTGATGCGGTCCAGGTCGTACGGGTTCGTCACCCTGAGAATAATATTGGTGTTACACTGGGAGAGAGCAGTCTGGGAGAGTTTAGCCGGTCGTTGAGAAATCAATCCGAGGCAGGCGTGGAATTTGCGGCCTTCGCGGGCGATCTTGGTGATCACACTTCTTGCTGGTGCGTCGCTGCTGGAGGTACCTTCCGGGATGAAATTATGCGCCTCCTCGACGAGCAGGAAGTACGGTGGAATCTGGCCGCGGCGCCGGGCCTTGAACAGCTGGTCGGTGAAGTATGCGGCGATGATCTGCTTTTTCTGCTTGTGGACGATGTCGGAGAGGTCCAGGACCAGCATCTTGCCGGCTTCCACGTTGTCCAGTGAGGGGTTGTCGTACTGTTTGAACAGCCCCATGTATTTCATGCGGTTGAGGCGGTCCAGCCACACGTTTTTCGTGCTCTGCTTCATGTCCCGTTCCTCGACCGCGGCGATCAGGTCATCTAATCCGTACGTGCTGTGGCCTTCGCCCTGCAGGTCAGAGATGATCTTCTCCATCTCGCGGCGCTGGGCGTGGGACACGTCGCCGCAGTAGTGGTCGAAGTTGCCGGCGCTCAACGTGCTGGTGCCGATCTTGATATCGTTATCGTCGTAGACTTTGACGCGGTCCATGTACTCCTCGTCCTGTGCGAACCCGGCGTATTCGCCGTGCGGGTCGATCGCGACGACCGCGAGCTGCCCATCCGCCGCGTTCCGGTCCAGCAGTTCTTCCAGCATGACAGACGCTAAATATGATTTACCGGCCCCGCTCTGCGCCAGGATAGCGAGGTGTTTCTGGTATAATTTGGTCAGGTTGAGTGAGGCGTTGAGATCCTGGAATTTGACGTCGCCAACATGGATACCGTCCTGGTCCACGCCGAGGAAGTGTGCTAACCTGTCTGTGTCGGCAGGAAGGACATCGGTCCCGGGAGAGGGCGGAAAGCTCGGACGCTTGATCAAATTATTGTCTTCCGATGGATAGACGCCGAGTATACGTCCTTCGGCCACGAGATATTCCCAGTCACTTGTGGGCAAGTGATCGTCGATGCTGCCCCCATCCTTGGCGTATTCGGAGACGGACTGGGCCTGCATGAAGTACTGGTTGGTCTTGCGGACGTTCGTCACGCGTGCAACGGCGCGACCTTCATCTGTCTCCAGTTCGACGAACTGTTCCTTCTTGACCGGTTCCTGCAGCACGAAGAAGAATTCTTCCGGGGTAGGCGTGTCCTCCGTGGAGATGACAGTGCCAACAGGGTCGGCCATAGCGCCCCTATCGGCAGTGAATGTAAAAAGGATTGTGGTGGTTTGCGCGTGCCGGGTCAGCACGGATCTACCGTCGACTCGTCATCACCGGTACTGTCCGATGCGTTTCGACCGCCACGTGATGCGGTGCCGCTGCATGCTTCGTCTGGGGTGGTCGGGACACCATCCGGCGGGGATGTGCTGGGACTGCTGCCAACGTTGCTCCGTACGGTGACATCGCCAGCAGTGCTTCCCTTGAGGTTGCCGCCGTCCATGGTGATGCTGCCGCTGTGCCCGAACTTTGTGTGGGTGACGAGTGCCGCTGTGCTTGCTTCCTGGTTGATGTCGCAGTTCGTGACGTTGACCTGTCCGTACCATGCCCAGACGCAGCGGGGACCGAACCCGCCATCGCTGCGGGTCGGGACCTTTTCCGGGTCCACGGTGATCACCGTGTCCTTGACGTGGCAGGTCTTCTGCGTGTTCCCGGTGCGGATGTTGTGCGTGTTCCCGCTGTCAAAGAAGCACTGTTCCACGTTGGTCCGGCCCCGTGTCATAGGGTCAGCGGAGGAGGTGCCATAGATACCGCCGCGTTCCAGGTAGCAGCGGCGGAACAGAAGGTCACCGATGTGGTCGTAGTTGATCCAGACCATCCCAGTGTCCGCGTTGTCGTGAACGCCCGGCCAGTAGCACTGCTCGAACACACCGGTCGCCCCTTCCGTTGTGACCTCCGGTGCTATACTGTAGCCGTCTCGGCCACGCATGTCCTCGTAGGCGCAGTTCGCGATCGTCCAGTCTGTACCGCTGATGTTCAGCTGGAAGTTCAATGCGTTCGAGCTGTGGCGGAACAGGAATCCACTGAGCGTGAAATTATCTCCCCGTAAGTTCAGCCCGCCGTTCTTCGGGGCGGTGACCTGGGCGCAGCCGTCGGCCTCGACCGCGTAGTTCGATCCGGAGAGCGTTCCGCTACTGATCGTGTAGCTGC
This sequence comes from uncultured archaeon, assembly GCA_964502455.1. GTDB lineage: Archaea > Nanohalarchaeota > Nanosalinia > Nanosalinales > Nanohalalkaliarchaeaceae > Nanohalalkaliarchaeum. The sequence goes on from CAZCWR010000014.1 coordinate 3,509, forward strand.
CGTCCGGGACAACGTACCGCGTATTCGACTGGATGTTACCCAGGTAGGACATGATGTCATCGCCCTCACTCAGGCCTTCATCCGCAAGGTTCACCGTATTATTGTAGTCAGCTGCGCGTCCTGTTACTGCCTGCGGGAACTCTTTCCGTAGTATCCGTGGCAGTGAGACGGCAGCGGTGGCGCCGACAGCGGTAAGTCCAAGCAGTTTCAGGAATTCACGGCGGGATACCTTCCCCCGGTCAAACCGACGCCAGAGCCGTGTTGTACCGGATCGAGAAAGCCGATTCAGTGTTGCATCCGCGTTGTCCACCATCTTCTCCGGGTCAACACGCCCATCCGTCGCATCACTTGCATCTTCCCCGGTTTCCCTCACATGCTGCCTGATATCATCCGCCTGATCCTGCTCGTCCATACAGGTATTCTCATCCTCACGGCATAAAAAACATACCGGCGACAGGTACTGACCATGTGGACCACCGGTGAGACGGGTAGCTATCCTATTCTTCCACGGTCACAGCATCAGATGCCGGGTCATATGCGATGCGGAGCAGATGCGTACCGGGTGCCAGTATGGTGTCCGATACCCGTCCCGCTCGCAGCACCACACAGCTATCATCACCAGGCGCACTACTACAGGCCGCTGCTTCCTCCGATTCCGACGTTTCACCGATTTCGAGGGTATCGGATGCATATGCGACTCCGCCGGTGGACTCATTCCCTTCCTCCCCAGTTTCATTGCCCAGTATGTTCGGCCCAAGCTCTATCTGCTGTTCACCGCAGTCCGTCTCCGCACACTGCACCGCCAGCGGATCGATATCTGGCACCCCGTCACCGTTGTTGACGATCACCTGGATGGCAGATCCTTTATGCGCGGTGAACTGGTTCTCCGCGTTCGAGAAGTCGATGGTGGACGGTTCCCCGTCATCGTCCTCAAACACCGTCGATCCCTGGACACCGATCTCAAGATCCGTGGTGACAGAAACCGATGTGCTCCCCGTGTCCGCGTTCACCAGCTGGTACGTGGTCTTCGTTGGCCGTTCGATCCCTTTCATCCCCGTGTACAGCTCCTGCTCGTTACTGATGCGGACGCGGCGTTCGATCTGCCGGTTCTGTTCGTTCCCCTGCCTGACCACACTGTTGATCGCACCAGCCAACCGCTCCAACCCACCGTCACGCAGCCTGATCCGTAGCTCTGCCGGTGTCTGCAGGTCCTTGCTATGCCAGATCGTGACCGGATACCGCAGTACGATATCCCGATCCAACCCTCGCCCTTCACTCCCTTCCAGTTCACCGAAGGCGTACGACGGTTTACAGGCCATCTCGTTACCGGACGTTGTCCCACTGTCTCCGCCCTGATCATCACCAAGTCCCGGTGCAACACACGTCGAATCACCCGTCCGCCGGGTCTCCGTCTTCTTGGCGATATCACCGAGGATATCGTTGAAGTTGTTCTTGATATCGTAGAATTCGTTCGCATCCAATACGTCAGCAACCCGGTCGAACCCATCATTCGGCTTTGCTACAGACTGCACTTCGATACCACGTTCCGCTGAAACTTCCGCCTCCGCAAGCGCCGTCAGTTCCGTGGCACTGTCCTCTGTCAAGGGTTCGTCCGTCACCACGATCGTGATCTTCCGGCCATCCCCCCAGTTGAAGTGCTCCCGGGCAAACGCGATAGCACCGTCAACCGGTTCATCCGTTCCACTGTCCGACAGGCCATCCAGCTCGTTTTCAACATTGCCCGGATCCTCCGACATCCGGACCACATTATCGATATAGCAGTCATCACGGTCCATATCCCGAAGACTGTCCTGCTCCTTGTCCGGATGGTTCTCCGACGGCTACCATCCACGGAACTCTTCTGACGTATGGCAGGGCGTGGCGAATGTAAACATGCCGACACGGCTGCCGTCCGGCATCTGCTCCATGTAGTCACGGACATTGTTTTTCACCGCAGACATATCGTCTCCCATACTGCTGCTGTCATCGATCGCGATCACAGTATCCACCGGAACGCCTGTGACCTCCACGTCTATCTTCAGTTCCGCCAGAAACATCTCCTCCACCGTCACCTCGTACCCGTACTGCATGTCTTCGGCACAGGGCGGTTCCCGCAACCGGTACTGCTGCTCGAACGCCTCCAGCTTCGACCGGTTCAACACGAAACTACTGCCGGAGTGTTCCGGATCAACACGCAGGCAGTCCACCACGTCCTGCATGTTATGCCGCACCTCCTGCTGGAAATTGATCTCTGAACGATCCTGCTTTAGATCGGTCTGGAAGTTCATCACCTCTACGAACAGGAACACGAGCAGAACCATAAACAGCAACACGAGCAGCGGCTTCAGATACGTGCCAAGCTGCCCCCGCCGCATAGAACAAGGGACACTCACGCTACCAGAATCGGCCATACAACATACATCCACGGACGCCCTTAATAAATCTTTCTTATGCCTACACCATCTTTACCCCGGAAACAATTTTATCCAACGATGCGCTATGCGGATCACTCTCTCACAGTCACCGCGTCCGTCGCCGGGTCGTACGCAAGTCGAAGCAGATGCGTTCCCGGCGCGAGCCGGAAATCTGAAACCTGATCAGACCGTACAACGACACAACTATCGTCACGGGTCGTTGCAGCACATACTGCAGCCTCCTCGGACTCATCCACGCCACCAATCTCTATATCCTCAAATCCATACATGAACATATCCCCCGCTTCCGGATCGTCTGTATCATCGTCTTCTGTATCGTTTCCATCACCGTCACCATCATCACCGTCACCATCACCATCATCACCATCATCACCGTCTCCGTTACCATCGTCGCTTCCGTTTACCCATTCGTCTGCTGATCTGACAGGGATTTCCTGTTGACCGGTACAGTCATCTACACACTGGAGGGCGAGTGGATCAATGGATACGTTACCAGCAAGGTCGCTCACGACTACCTGGATGGATGCGCCCTTGTGCGCAGTAAACTGATTCTCCGGATCGGAGAAGTCGATGGTCGAGGATTGACCGTCGTCATCACGTATGACGATGTGGCCGTTGACACCAATCATCAAATCGCGGGTGACAGAGATTTCAGTACTTCCTGTCTCCGCGTTCACCAGCTGATAGGTGGTATCTTTTGGACGTTCTACCGTCTGTCGGCCGCCGTGCAGTTCCTGACGGTTATTGATGCGGACGCGGCGTTCGATCTGCCGGTTCTGTTCGTTCCCCTGCCTGACCACACTGTTGATCGCACCGGCGAGACGTTCGAGACCTCCGTCACGGACCTGTATTACCAGTTCACCCGGGTTTTGTAGGTCCTTGCTGCGCCAGATCGTTACGGGGAACCGGAGTTCAATGTCCTTCCGCAGTCCTTCCCCATCTGATCCTTCCATCTCACCGAAACTGTATGACGGTTCACACATGACCTGGGTTCCTGTCATCGTCGGAGCTTTCAGTTCCCGTTCCCGGATTTCCTGGATAATAGTCGACCAGCTCTGGTTCAACGGATAGAACACGCCGCCTGTCCGCTGTGGGAGAGTATTCCGGATTTCCTGTTTACAGGGCGACTGTTCGGCAAACCTGCCAGCGGTATAGATCGTAATATTGTTCTCAGCGGCTTCATCTGCCAGCCGTGGAAGTGCCTGGCTGCAGGATTTGTTCTGACTGTACGAACCGTTCTGGTTGACGAGCAAGATCGCCTTGTTTGTGCGGATGTCCTCCGTGTCTCCTTCCCGCCATCCCAGCTGCAATGTTTCATTGAGTGCTTCTACCGTATCGCCGGGAGGCTGACCTGCAGTGGACAGATTATTGAAAAATTGTTCCATGTCCCACGCACTGGAGGTGAACGGTTGTCGTTCAACGACACTGTCCTGGTATGCGATACCTGCCAACTGTGATCCTTCACCTAGATTGCCCATAAGTCGGGGGACGCGCTGCTGGATCTGATTCAGTTCTCCATCCATACCCTCAGTAGCATCCACTGTAAGTGCCAGCTGGACATCGAACCCGCGATCCCCTGCCTTTGGAACCACACAGGTCGTATCGCCAAGACCGCCTTCCGGCGCACCACGGCTGATCTCGTCCAGAATGGACACGAAGTCATCTTCGATATCGTAAAATTCATGCATCTCTGAAACATCTGCCAGCTCCTCAAACCCATCCTCAGTTTCGGCAATCGCATGTACCTCAATCCCTTGCTCTGCACAGACTTCTGCCTCGGCATCGCCGGTTAGTTCCGTGTAACTGTCGCTGCTCTTGGGTTCGTCCGTGATAAGTGCCAGTATCCGGCGCTGCCCGGTCCAGTCGAATTCTTCTCGGGCAAACGCCATCGCCCCATCAACCGGCTCGGAACCGCCGGATGTTCCAAGTGGATCGAGCTCTTCCTCCACCCGCCCAGGATTCTGTCCGAGTTGAACCTTGTTATCAAAGTGACATTCAGTCTCATCTATTTCGTCCGTTTCCTTGTCCGGATGGTTCTCGGACGGCTGCCACCCCTCGAATTCGCTGGACGTTATACAGGGTGAGGCAAAGGTAAACATGCCGACACGGCTCCCGGCTGGCATATCCTCCATGAATTCACGGACGTTCTCTTTCACTGCTTCCATCTCGCCGCCCATACTGGCACTGTCATCGATTGCGAATACGACATCTGCCGGACCTCCCGTTTGTTCCGGCACCCTTAATTCGGGAAGGTAGGTCTCCTCTACGGTCACATCGTAACCGTATTGCATATTTTCGGCGCACGGCGGCTCCCGCAACCGGTACAGCCGCTCGTATTCTGCCAGCTTCGATGCGTTCAGCACGTAACTACTCCCAGAGAATTTGTCATTGACGCGCAGGCAGTCCACCAGTTGCTGCATATCCCGCCGCACCTCCTGCTGGAACTGGATTTCTGAACGGTCTTGCTCCAGATCGGTCTGGAACGTCATCACGTCCATGAACATAAACACTGCCATGACCATAAACAACATGACGAGTATCGGCTTCAGGTACGTGGTCACTTGACCGCGTCGCCGGGACATAGAAGAACTCATCGTCCCAGTGTCCAGAGGTACCATGATATTACCTGAACAATATCAGTTAATAAATGTTTCTAATCAGCCAGCCGTCCAGCACAAACTGACCTCCGTGTTTATCACTGACTCACTCTCTTCCATGTATTCCACCAGGACTGAAGTAAATGTGTCTTCGCGGACTTCTTCGTCCGCCAGCACCGTCACCGCAAAACAATCAACAGCGATGCAGGGAAAAACCAGAGAAAATAGATTAAGAAGATAAGAGAAGAAAGAAAAGAGAAGTGAAAAACAGGCAGGGAGGGGTTCCCTGCTGTACGGGTTTTAGCTGTGCAGGTTGACGCTGCACGAGTGCTGATCAGCCAGCTTGTTGAAGTGGTCGTGCACCACATCCGTACACTTGTTCAGTGCATCCAATGCCTGCTGCTCGGCCTGATCCAGCGAGTCCAGGATGTTCTGCTCCTTGTCAGAGGGGAGTCCAGCGTTCTTGATCTGATCCCGTTTCTGGTCGAAGTCTTTCTTGGTCTTGTTTCGCAGTTCATCCATTTGCTTGTGCAGTTCGTCGTGCTTCTGCTCGATCTGGTCACACTTGTTCTGACCCTGAGCAGGGGGTGTCGATCCAACTGCAGCGGCCCGCCGCAGGATCTGTTCCTCACCCGTCTGAACGCCCGATATCAGACCGAATCCTGAAATGTCCGGTACTTCGGCCGGAATATCGGATACCAGCTGATCAGCCTGATCCAGCGAGTCCTGGAACCGACTGATCTCATCCTCGATCGCGGCCGCGTTCGTGTGGCTTGGTGATCCTCCACAGCCAAACTGGTCGTTCAGTTTGTCGAAGTGCTGGTGCAGGATGCTGGTACACTGGTTCAGCCCGTCAAGGACTTTCTGTTCCGCCTGATCCAGTTGGTCAAGCAGATTTTTCTTTTTGTCCTCGGGGAGATTAGAGTTGTTGATCTTGTCCCGCTTCTGGTCGAAATGATCCTTGGTCTCGTTCCGTAGCTGATCCATCAGATCGTGAAGCTGCTGGTGCTTCTTCTCAATGGCGTCACACTGGTTCTGGTTGGCCTGTGTCTGCAGTGGTGCTGGTCGTGCAGCAACCGCCTGGTTAAGGATGTCTTCCTGCGTTGACAGGATCGTGTCCAGTTCCGAGAAGTCATTGATCTCCGGAACCTCTTCCGCAACACCTGACACGTCTGCCTTCGCTGCGTCAATGGTGCTCTGGAATGCAGCTTTTTCGTCATCGATCATCTCACTGTTGGAGTGGTCGATACCATCGCAGCCGAACTTGTCATTCAGGTTGTCGAAGTGCTGGTGTGCGATGCTGGTACACTGATTCAGTCCGTCAAGTGCTTTCTGCTCGGCCTGATCGACCTTGTTCAGGAGTTCCTGTTCCTTGGCCGGATCCAGGTTCTGACTCTTGATCTGGTCCCGTTTCTGGTCGAAATTGGTCTTGATCCTATCCTTGGCCTGATCCATCAGATCGTGAAGCTGCTGGTGCTGCTGTTCGATGATACTACACTGATCCTTTGAACCATCAACACCTTCAGCGTCTTTCGGTGACTGTTCAAGTACCGCCATCGTGTCCAGTATACCGAGCTGTGTTGTCTCTTCCTGGTCGAGGAACGCAAACTGTACACTCGGCACCTCATCTGACACGTCAGATGCCAGATCTTTTGATTCAGCCATCGTGGCCTTGAACGCTTCACGCTCGGCAGAAATCAGATCAGATCCGGGTTCATCACCATCACCACCCGGTGTGTCACCATCCCCGTCATCGATGGGCTCATGGTCGTCCACGATCTGGAACAGGGAAATCTTGACTTCACCGTTCTCGTACCGTACCTTTACCTCGATCTCACCGGCCGGTAGAGGTTCCTCCAGTGTAAACTGGTCGTCGTCAAGGCTCTGCACTTCCTGTGTAACGTGCTCTTCGCGGACTTCTTCGTCCGCCAGTACCGTCACCTCAAAACAATCAATCACCTGCGAGGAAGTGCCTTCACCACCTTCCTCCCAGCACCGATCCGCCAAATCACCAAGATGCGCAGACACCTGATCACGATCACCCTCCGCCACCTGCACACTCGACTGCGGAGAACGAATACTATCAATCCCAATAAACGCCGCTGACACAAACACCGCCACCAACGCAATAAAACCAACAATGAAAATCATCGAAGACGTTTGCTCCTCACCTTTCCGTACAAGTTCTATGTTAACCGTATTTCCAGACATATATATCCACAAATCAATTCCGCTGCCTTATAAAGGTTGGCCGTGCGGAAGGAGACAAGAAGAGGAAAAAGAAAAAGAAAGAAAAACTAAAAGGACACAGGAACTGGCAGAGGATGACGACACGGCGTCAGGACGTTTCGGTCACCGAACGCACTGGACCACCCTGTCACCGTTCCATTTTTCACGGACCTTACACTGTGTGTCACCGTAGTGGAACTCCGTGTAGTTGTGTGCAGCCATGACCTGTGCCGCTGTGCCCGTGTCAGCTACAGTCTGGTTCACTGCTTCCTTGAGGTACTCGACTTCGCGCCGCAGCTGTTCGTTCTGCCGGGCGAGTTCGACCACATCGTCCTGCCGGGCGTACCGGTTCTCCGCCCAGTCACGGAACGCGACAAGCTCGTTCCGGAGATGGCTTCTGGAGATACCGCTCTGTACGCTGCTGATCCGGCTGTCGACGTATTGTTTCGTCTGTGCGACAATTCTGCTCTCATCCACCGATGACCCGTTTCCAGGAGCACCGGACTGTTCCGGGAGATGTCCGTCGAGTTCGTCGTGTGTGACGTACTCCGGATGTTCGTGGTTCTTCGGAGCGTACTCGGCGTGGCCGTGTTTCGGTACGGTTTCTTTCTTCCCGCCGTGTTTACCGAGCCGCTGGTCTACCCAGTCCTTGATCGCGGTCTCCCGCTGATCCGTATACGCCTGTGATTTCTGGAGTGTGGCGTTGTCCTCCTGTTTGATCCAGGATGTAAGCCCGTCAAGGTCCGTTGCCAGACTGGACAGGGCGTCGAACTGGTCTTTGAGCTGTTCGATGTCCTGCCGGTTTTGCTCCTGCATTTGTGTCTGTTCGTCCGTGTACTGCTTTGCACTCTTCAAGACATGGGCCTCACGCATGTCGATCCAGTCTTTGACGGCGGACTCGTTGACACCCGGTCCCTGCAGTTTCCGGTCTTCCAGAGCACTGACACGATGTCCAAGGTCATTGACCGTTGTATCAAGGTCATCGACCCGCGTATCCAGGTCGTCGAATCGTGCGTCCAGTTCGTTGTGGTCGTGTTCCGGGATCTGTGTCTTGATCCACTGTTTCAACTCCTGTTTCTCTGTCTCGTCCCATCCGCTTCGGTCATCCTGTTTTTCGAGTTCTTTGAGCCGGTCATCCAGCTCGTCGTACCGGCCCTCCGGGATCTTTCCGTTCAGCCACTGTTTCAGCTCCTGTTTCTGCTGTTCATGCATCTTTTTGCGGCTGTCCTCCAGGTCATCCTGCAGGTCACTCTGGTGCTGTTCCATGATGACCTTGATATGCTGTCTGGCAGCTTCTTCGGTCATCGTCCCATCTTCGACCTGTTTCAGTCGTTCCCGGATCTCATCGTGGGACTGTGCGGGATCACCGTACTCCGTTCGGATCCAGTCCTTCAACACCTCACGGTCCTTCTTCCGGCTTTCACCGAGCTGATCAAGTTCCTGCCCGATGCGCTGCTCGATATGAGACGTAAGCTGCTGTTGAAGGTCACTGTGTACCTCCTGTTTCACACCAGCACCCACTTCATCGGTCTTCTGTGCAACACGCTGATCGATGTGGGATGCGAGCTGTTGTCGGAGATCGTTGCGTACGTCCTGCTTGACACCAGTACTGGCCTCACCCATTTCCTGTTCGACGCGCTGGTCGATATGAGACGTGAGTTGTTGCCGGAGATCAGTGTGTACCTCCTGTTTGACATTGTTCATCTGGTCACCGGTCACGTCCTGGACCATTGACATGACGCTGCTTTGACTCATCGCGGTTGATGCTGTTTGGGTTGCGGTCGAACGGGATCCCGACGTACCAGTGTTTTGACCTGCATCCGTGCCATCCTCTATTTCATGGTCTCCCTGAACGTTGGAGCCATCTCCCTGATCCCTGGAACCATCGCCATCGTCCGAGGTGCCAGAGGCGTCCCGGGTCTTCACGTCACCGTCCCTCTCTTCTTGTTCCCGCTCATCGTTGTCCTGGGTTTCCGGCGTGTCATATACCTCTTCCGGTATTAGATTGCCGGTCAGTTTGCTCACGCCGTCACCCGAGACGTAGTCCTGTTCCTGTGCGGCATCAGGCATTGCCGCCACTGTGTTTGCAAGTACACCTGTTACAATGAAACCGATCAGTATGAACAATCCTGTTCTGTTGGTTGCTGTCATGTATCTCACCAGTGTCCTGTACGGCAAATGATTGCACGTACTACGGAACCCGGATAGACTGTCCACCTTTTTAATAGAAGAAACATCTCACATCCGCCGTAAACACCCGGTATAACTTCCAAATACCCTCATTTTGATAGTCTCATTCCACCAGGAAGACCCATGTATACCCACCACCACTGCTCTCCATGTCCCCGTACCAGTACCACTGCTACCACCCATGTGAAACCGCTACGCCGTCCCCTAGATCCCCTAGAGCAGGACCGCACACCATCTTAGAACAGTATATCGCGATCGTGCTGGCGGGTACAGCACCACTATAATCATTGGAAGCAGTGCAGCTGTCGCACTGTCTGACCGTCACGGCTCTGGGTATACTGGTGACAGGTATACCCGTCCTGCTGGAACGTCCTAACACTGCCGTCCCTCGTCTGGGGTGCTGTACGCGTACCGGCCGTACGGCCAGCAGCTGTGGATTGATTCGTCCCCGCTGCCCCTCCCCGTTCCTGCCCATAGACATCCCGCCATAGCTGGTTTACGTCCTGTTCGAGCGTATCAACCTGGTCCTGACGGGCAAACCGGTTATCCGCCCACACCCGAAGATCTTCTATCGCTATATCGATGTAGTTCCGCAGTGCCTCCATCACGGCAAGATCCTGCCGTGTCATCCGCCGTATCAGTCCGGTACGCGTGTCAGTATTGATATTCGCCGCCTCACGGCTGTGTACCGTCTCATCCAGTACGGTCCTGTCCCCCGACCGGGTCAACGGTTCCTCGGCCGCCAGGACGTCCTCCGTCCGCACCCCCTCATCCGCAACAGACCGCGACGGGTCACGTACAGCACCATCACCACCTGTTGCAGGACGGTTCACGGAACCATCACTCGTCGCAGTATCAGTCCCCGACAGCGTGGTTCCGGCAGGATCACCGGTAACAGGAGTATCGGCAGACGAACCATCTCTCACCGGATCCTGTGTGGGTATCCGGTCGTCTGCTGGAACTGTCCCGGTGTCCAGGGGCCGAGGATCTGTCCGTGTCCTGTCCGCGGGACTGCGTGTATCCCCTGCTATCGTGTCCTGTGGCTGTGTACGCGTCTGTGTCGCCGTCCTCGTCCGGTCCTGGCGCTGGGTGCGGTCGATGTAGTCCGCGGAAACCGCAGGCTGCTGTGACGGCTGCTGCGCTTGTTGCTGTACTGGCTGGACCGTGTCCTGGTGTCCGGGTTCGTGCGTGGCAAGTGCTGCCGGTAGGATAATGAGTACCATGAGGACAATGCTGACACCCATGAGCCGTGACGGCGTCACAACAGGTCTATACATAGCGGATTCTCTGTAACGGCATTCCCCATCATGCTTTTTAAGGCACCAGAACTGTTGCAGATCACCGGTCAGACAGTATTACTGTTGGAATCACCGGTTCGAGTGGGTTTTACCACTTGTAGCGACATGTAGAACGAGCTACCAGCGAACGGTACGTGCCAAAAAGGAGTCTGTCCCCTGTTATATATCATCGAACGCGGATTCAAATGTATCAAGCTGGTCCTTCACGTGCTGAACGGCATCGTCCAGTGTCGCTTCCGGATCGTCCGCCCGGATGACAAGCTTACTGTCACCGGTGTACGGATGGCCCTTGTCGTATCCGGCCTGGCCACCTTCGTCCCAGACAGCCTGCTTCAGCAGTGTCATAATGGTGTGGTTATCGCCGTCAGACCCAACGACAAGCCGGTCATCATCTTCCTGTTCAACGGTCAGATTCATACGTTACGCCTCCTCTTAATGGTGTGATCGGAAAACCTTTTATATATCGCGGAACTCGCACACATGACGTGTGCTGTGATCGAGGAAAGCTCTCCCCGCGTTTCCTGAGCGCTGGCACCTAACCCTTGTAGAACTTGTACAGGTCGACGTTGATCTCTTCCTGGTCCTTCTCGTGGAAGCTGAACTGCCGGGGCAGCGGGAACTTGAACCATGCCAGTATACGGGTTTCATACCCGTGGTCCTCCGCGAACCGGCTCATATAGCTCCGGGTCTTCCCTCGCTTCCCCGTGGACTGGTGTAACAGTGCATACACCATAGGCGCGATACGGAATCCTGCCTCCAGGAATCGGACGTTCGACTGTTCGGTATCGCGCTGCAGGCCAAACGGTGGGTTCGTGATCACCGTATCAGCATCGTGCTCCGCTAATAATACGTCTTGTTCTACGAATTCGACATCCAGCTCCTGGTCCAGCTCGTCCTCCAGCCACTTCTTGTTCTCCTTTGCAACGGCAAGCGCGTCCGGGTCCATATCGTAGCCGACTGCCGACGCACCAAGGACCGCTGCGCCCAGCGCGAAGATCCCGTTGCCTGTCCCCAGGTCGACGACCGTGCCGTCCAGATCACCGGCCACGTCTGCCTGGACCAGCAGTTCTGCCGCGATCTCTGCCGGGGTCTGGTACTGTTCCAGCTCCGGCTTCCGGTCCTCCACCTCGTCAAGCTGGGAGAGCAGGATCTTGAGCTGTGATTTCTTCATACGGTACCGTACGGATTCAAGGTATTTGAACCCTTCTCCCTGTGATCTACATCACCGACGCCCATAATACGCTTCCAGCAGGATCGCTGGGAGTCGAAACTATGTGGTCGAACAGTATGCGGCAGATGCGGAGATCACACTGCCAGACGGAGGCGAATACGGCGCTATCGACGTCCCCTCGTCGCGTACGTGTCAGACCAGAACCAGTTCGACGAGAGTGATATGCGGCTGCTGCGCGAGTACCCGGAGACACGGGAAGGCGACTGCGAGGACTACGCGGTTACGCTGGCATCCATGCTGGAGCACAAGGGAAACGATGCCCGGGTCGTGATCGGGACCGGACTGTTCGACGGGGACGAAGAACCCGACCTTCATGCGATGACCGAGACCGTGATCGACGACGAATACTACGCACTGGACGTTAATCGCCCGGACGTGATCCTGGACCTGCCGTCATACCGCGACTGGATCACAGACTGGACGCAGACATCCCTGTTCGGACCAGAAATCAGTGACCGCAAATACAGGGAAGACTGGAACACGGACCGGCACTGACCTGTTGATAGCTACGGCACCCCACCACCACAATATTTATATAGTTGCTACCATATAGTAGCTACAAGGGGAATTGTATGGGGAAGACCCGCAGGAAGGTACTGTCCGGGATCGCGACGGGTACTGCCGGATTGATCGGTGCCACTGCATCGACAGCGTCCACTCCATCCGCGCGGGACCAGATCGCATCTGCGTACAAAGAGGCGTACGGCAAATCCAGCGACAGCGTAGCTGAGATGCTTCTTGCACTCGATGAGCGGATATCCGGAAACCCGTACCGTGAAGCATACGACGGCCCGATACCGACGCATGAGAACGACGTGGTAACAGATATTCTCGGCGTGCCCGCAGATCCGGACACGCTTATCGACGAAGACGCACCCTGTGTCGCGGAGTACGCGGATGCATTAGACGATGATGCAATCCGTGGGCAGGACGGTACGCTTGATTTCGAAGGGAAATCGCTGCCGGACTACCGGAGCGGCCAGGAACAGTTCGGTCGAACACACGTCCGGGAGCCCTGCGAATACCTTGTAGATGACCGTGAAGGGGACTGCATTGACTACGCGGTCGCCATGGCATCCATCATGGAGCACCTCGGTTATTCCAGCAGAGTTGTCACCGGTGCATTCCGGTACCCTGACGGCGACGCCGCGATGCATGCGGTTACAGAAACACAGATTGGCAATGACGTGTACGTGTTCGACACGATTAACACGCCAGAATACCGGCGACGCGACAGCTACGAGGACGGGAAGACCGTGGGGCAGTGGGCACCGGTCACCATGTTCGGCACCGACACAGCGTACCAGTTCTACGACCCGGACTGGTAGATACAGAAGAATCAGCGTTCGACCTGTTCTACCGGCGCATCTGCGTCATCGTCCTCTAACTGGTCCAGCACTTTCAGGCCGTCCGGGTTGACCAGCGTGAAGTCATCGAAGTCGTTCACCATACGCGGACAGGCCGTGTTCACGAAGATGTCGATACCAAACCCTTTGAAATGGCTTTCCATGATCGTATCGCCGACGAACACGTAGACATCGTATCCGTGCTCCTCCAATTTATTCTGCACCCAGTCCGCGACCGGACGCGGGTTCTGCTCTTTGATCGTGGTGATGACACCCCACTTCTCGTCATCGAGGTGGTTCATGACACGGGCGTACTGCTGCCGCAGGTACTCGTCCTGCATCAGCGCATCTTCAAGCTCATGGATATTGGTCTGCACCGGGTCCACCACGTACGTTTTGCCGTACTTGGCAATCTCCTCGGGGTGGAACCGACCCGATCCGATATAGACGAACGCATCCACCTCGCTCTTGATGGACATCGCGGCACCAGCGTCGCATCCCAGTACCTGCCCGTCCGTCTTGGCGCGGCTCCCTTTCTCGCCTTTC
>CAZCWR010000015.1:0-14537 GCA_964502455.1 uncultured archaeon
GCATTACGGACAGCGGCGATACGGAGGAGGTGCCGGTTGACGATCTGCGGGACGGTGACCGCGTGCTGGTGCGGCCCGGTGCCAGCATCCCGGCGGACGGCGAAGTGGTTGAGGGTGACTCACGTGTCAACGAATCAATGATCACCGGTGAGTCCAGGCCGGTTAACAAGGAGCCGGGTGACGAGGTGATCGGCGGCACCATCAACAGTGGCAGCGGCAGTCTTCGTGTGGACGTGACGGCAACCGGTGACGACACCACACTGTCCGGGATCATGCGGCTGGTCGAAGAGGCACAGCAGAGTAAATCCCAGACGCAGCTATTAGCTGATAAAGCAGCGGGTTGGTTGTTCTATATTGCGCTTGGGGCGGCAGTTATCACGGCTGCAGCATGGACGATCGCATCCGGGTTCAATCTCCCGGTCATCGAACGGGTCGTCACTGTCCTGGTCATCGCCTGCCCGCACGCGCTGGGACTTGCCGTACCTCTTGTCGTGGCGATCAACACGTCCCTGGCCGCACAGAATGGTATCCTCATCCGAGACCGGGTCGCAATGGAGCAGTCCCGTGAACTGGACACGATCATGTTCGATAAGACCGGGACACTGACGAAAGGCGAGCAGGGCGTCGTATCGATCGAAGCGACCGATATTGATGAAGACGAGGCCTTACAGTACATGGCGGCGGTCGAGGCGGACTCCGAGCATATGATCGCGCAGGCTGTCCGGACCGCGGCAGATGAACGGGATTTGGCTGTGCCGGATGCGACCGGGTTTGAAGCTATCAAGGGCAAAGGCGTCACCGCAGATATCGATGGGACAACCTATCACGTTGGCGGCCCGAACCTGTTAGAGACATTTGACCTTACACCGCCAGACCCAATCAATACATTTGCCCAGGACGCCGGAAGGAAGGGGCAGACAGTCGTATACCTTGTGCAAGGAGAAGGTGAAGTTATCGCGGCTGCAGCGCTTGCGGACCAGATCCGGGACGAGAGCCGGGAGGCAGTCAACGCACTGCATGACAGAGGGATTGAGGTTGCCATGATCACCGGTGACAGTGCAGACGTGGCGGAGACGGTTGCCAACGAGCTCAGGATCGACACGTATTTCGCCGAGGTCCTGCCGGAGGACAAGGACAAGAAAGTACAGGAACTGCAGGAACAGGGCAAATCAGTCGGCATGGTCGGTGACGGCGTGAACGACGCACCAGCCTTGGCACGGGCCGATGTCGGGATTGCGATCGGGAGCGGTACGGATGTTGCGGTGGAGTCCGCGGATATCGTACTCGTCAAGAACAATCCGCTGGACGTGGTGAAACTGTTGCACCTGAGTCATGCCAGTTACCGGAAGATGGTGCAGAACCTGTTCTGGGCGACCGGGTACAACGCGTTCGCACTGCCACTGGCGGCAGGTATCCTCGCACCGTGGGGATTCCTGCTGTCACCGGCGGTCGGTGCGCTCCTCATGTCCGCAAGCACTGTTATCGTTGCCGTCAACGCACAGCTCCTGCGACGTGTCTCACTGTAATCACACCCTCTTACTGCGTATAGTACTGACCAGTCTGCAATAACAGATGCATCCGGTTGCAGAACTGCAAACAGCATTCCCGTTTATGAACGATACCGCATAGTATACGGTATGCCACTGGATCTGCGGGCGGTCGGCTACGGGTTTATCGCTTCTGCAACGCTGGGGATTCTAAGCGGCATGGGACTTCCGTTCACAGATGTAAGTCTCCCGGCGATATCCTCAGTAGCTGTCGGATTCGTTGCCGGGCTCGTGGCCGGATACATTGACCGGTCGTCCATGACGAGCGGCGCATTGAACGGGGCGATCGCTACCACGCTCGGATCAATCCTCACCGTCCTCGTGTTTGCACTGCTCGGTGGCATCATATCAGGGCTTCTCAGCGCCAGCATCCTCATCGTCGGACTCGTCCTCGTACTCGCACAGATGATCCCCGGCGCGATCGGTGGCGCGATCGGCAGCATGCTCGGTAAGCGTTGATTGATCCCCCAATATTCATCTCCCCGAATCGTGGTATCGGCGTAACGCATTAAAATGATGTCCCAGTAACTACTGGGTGGGTGATCGTGATGGCAGACGAAGATGCTGGAAAAGTCCTTGAATACCTGTACATGCACCAAAATGGCGACATCACACAGGAAACCCTGTTTAATGTCTCAGACCTGTCCGAGAACACGATCCGGGACGCACTCGACAAACTTGAGGAACAGTTACTCGTGGAGATCGGTATCTCCCCCACTGATGCACCCTACGAGAACATCTCCATCACCGAGCAGGGGATCGATACGATCGAGACCACTGGCGCGTTCAGTGACGCGTTCGACTTCCCACTCGACCTGAACAAGATCGCCCGGGACTGGGGAAGCTAACACTACGTATCGACCCCCCCATTTTCCCTGTTTTTCTCTATCTATACTACCTGCCAACGGATCCGGCAATGGCGACATCCGCGATAAACGTCAGGATGAACGCCCACCACTGTGGATCGAACGCCCCCTGGCCGGCACTGTACAGGTAGGTGGCAGTGACGATCATTGTACCGTACATACCCGCCGTGAACGGTATTTTTAAAATGCGGCGAAGATTTCACGCGAACAGGAGTATGGAGACGACATAGTTGCCGTCAATCAGGTGACTGGTCAGTGTGTTCTGTGACATTGGCAAGGAGTTCCGGCATATCCTCCCCGGCTATCTGTTCCACTCCTGCGTTCGTCACCAGTCCGGTTATGGTCGTACCAACGTCACGGGCCATCTCCCCGAACGCCGGAACATATTCTGCGATACCTGCCGGCAACTGGAGGACACCGACCCCGAACAGTACTGCAACAACGATACCGACTATGAACACCCGTGTAGCTACCCTGACCATGCTCCGTACCGCAGTGACAACAAGGAACAGTACCAGGAGTGCGAGAACAATCATCGAAAGCGCTGGGCCAAGTACCATGAGTCTATAATGCTATCTGTTGACCGATCTATAAAAATGATGTGACCGGCCCGCTCCATGCCACCTACTCGGGGGGATACGGAAACGGACGTGAGTACGGCGCCCTGTCGTTTGTTGAATACCCACCGGATTACTCGGTGCTGTATTCAATCCGGAGGTCATCACCGCCTGCTGCGGCTGCGCCCTGGACCTGCTGGACGCCCTGGATATCCCGGTTAAGCAGCTCCTCAGGTGATGCGATTTCCTGGCCGTTCATCGTGATACTAAGATCGCCATCACTGTCACAGTACTGGTCACCAGTATCCATCTCAAAGCACAGACTACCCTGTTCATCTGCATGAACATCCCAGTTAATCGTATCGAAGAAGTATCCCCACGTTGCACCGGTCGCGTGTTTGTGGATGATACCAGGTTCACCCGCATGAATATGTGCAAGATTATCCTGATGGGTGTACTGATCCTGGTTCAGATCAACCGGTTCACCATTAATGACGACTTCCATCTCACCATGTGCGTGAGTACTGCCGGCAGGCCCCATTGATGCTGGTGACCCAGGGTCAGGTTCCTCCACGTTGAAGTTGACGACACCCGTGGATACCAGTGCATACCCGATACCGGCAAACAACACGACTGCAAGTACTGCGATACCAGCCGTTTTCATCACTTCATGGCTGTCGCGTCCATTCCCCTCATCGCTTAACTGGTTCCGCTCCCGTTTCAATTCATCCTTCTCGTGAGAGGTGATCTCATCCCGGTGTTCATCAAGAACGTGATCAATTTCCGCCTTACGGGACTCGAAAGACCCGTCACAGTAGTCACAGCCGTTACCCATATGTGCTAATAGGCAGGAAGGATTTTTATATACTGTGTCCGTTCCCGGCACAACGACAGGATGAAACGGAACGGAACTACCTACACACATAAAAATACAGCTGATAGATTCAATCGGGTGATACGATGGGACAGGAAACTCCGGGGAGCCTTGAAGCATACGAGGAATCCACTGACGCATACCAGCAACAGTTACTCAAGATTCTCCATTCCGCATCTGTTGCGTTACCCCGGAGAACGATTGACGAAAAGATGGCTTATACCCCCGATGAACTGGGATTGGACGATGACCGCTACACCGGACCTGGCACACCGGCCCGGGATTTACAATACTATCAAGCTGCCAAACGATTCACCCAAGAAATTCTCAGGGACCTGTACAGCAACGACATACTGGAACAGACATTCGAAGACGGTGAAGACCGGTACCGCATCGTGGACGACGCCCACAAACCCTCTGATGTTCAATCAGTTTTAGAACAATCTGTATGAACCGCTGATCTTCTATCAGTACATCTTGAGAACATGAATGGATGGCAGGGCGGGGATTTGAACCCCGGTCTAGCAGCCCCGAACCGCTAATGATACCACTACACCACCCCGCCTCGTGTAACGTGCCGGGGATAGAACCCTTTTCAAGGTTTCCAGGACGTCCGAACATTGTATTCGGACGGTACCACCCCGCCATGTATGCACGAGTCTATTGCGACTTGAAGGTTTTTAATCGTTGCTTAGGATGCCAGCGGTGAACTCCCTGTACCAGAGGTAACGGCAGGAGGTACTGCTTACGCCAGTCGCGGGCATGCGGTATTGCCTGGATGACCGCCAAATATGCGGAAAACAGGACTGCAAGCGCAGTGTTCACCAGGACGAGATAGTTGTGAACGGTCAGAACACTGGAAACACCGCGATATGCTGCCGTGAACACCTCCCGGACTGATTACCGTCAGGACACACTCACAGGTTACAGCTGGCTTCCCCGTTTTTCGTCACTGAACACGACATCTTCGAACAGCAGCATGCCCGCAACCAGACCGAAGAAGGCGGCAAGGGCCATACCGATCTGCTTCCAGACGGTCAGACCGATCGGGGTGACACCGAAGTACGTGTTCACCGCCGTGTAGATCACGATCAGTTGTAGGATGAACGATACCGCAATCGCGATCCACAGCCAGATATTTGTCAGTATCTTTGTGCCGTAGATCTTCCGGATGGCCTGAATACCGATCATCTCGAAAATCACGAGCGCGGTAAAGGCCATGGTCTGTGCTTCCACCATACTGTCTGTGTGCCGGAAGAAGAATGGCAGGATGGTGACGGCCATGAACACACCGATGCTGACGATGGTTGCCAGCATCCGTTTATCGATGACTGACTCGTCCACGCCCCGCGGCTGGCGTTTCATGATGTTCTCCGTCTTCGGGTCGGCACCCAGTGCAAGGGCAGGTAATCCGTCCGTCACCAGGTTGATCCAGAGTAACATGACCGGCGTCAGTACCAGTACCTCCTCACCGTGACGGAAGATGTCTGGGAACAACATGCTTCCGATGAGTACACCGAAGAACACGATCAATACCTCTCCTGCATTGTAGGACAGCAGGTAGCTGACAAATTTCCGTACATTATCGAATATACCACGACCCTCAGCGATCGCATCCCGGATCGTCACAAAGTTATCGTCCTGCAGGATCATATCTGACGCCTGCTGGGCCACATCGGTCCCTCGGATACCCATCGCGATCCCAACATCAGATTGTTTGAGTGCCGGGGCATCATTCACGCCGTCACCGGTCATCGCCACGTTATGCCCGTTCGCCTTCAACGCATCCAGTATCCGTACCTTGTGGGACGGTGAGACGCGGGCAAAGATCTCGACATCGGATACGTGTTCCTGCAGTTCCTCGTCTGTCATGTCCTCGATATCACTCCCGGTCAGTGCACCGGACGGGTCGAACCCGATCTCTTCCCCGATCGCTTTCGCCGTCTCGATATTGTCCCCGGTCGCCATCACGACGTGGATACCAGCATCACGGCAGTCCTCCACCGCCTCCTTCACCTCTTCCCGCGGCGGATCAATCATACCCTGCAGACCAAGGAACACCATCCCCTCCTCAATCTCATCATCGTCCGCATCGGCATCGTCCAGTGTACGACGGGCGAATCCGAGGACACGTAACGCATCTGCTGCAAATTCCTGGTTCGTTGCCAGGACTTCTTCCTTTTTCTCATCGGTCAACGGCTGTTCCTCGCCATCAACGAGGATACGGTCACACCGGTCCAGAATAACTTCCGGTGCACCCTTCATGTATGCAGTATAGGTGTCGTCATCGTCAGGGTAGACGGCAGTCATGCGTTTCCGGGCAGAGGAGAAGGGGATTTCACGGACACGTTCGTCCTTCTGGGCGTCCGACTCATCGATACCGCCTTTCGCGGCAGACACCAGTAACGCGACCTCGGTCGGATCACCGAGATACTCATCATCCTCCCGTGCCGGAGCGTACTCTGCATTGTTACAGCGCACCCCGCATTCGAGCAGTGGCCGGATACTGGCAGGATCGATCTCGCCCCCATCCTGTTCGAAGGAGCCGTCCTGTGATACGCCGCCACCTGTCACGTCATATACGTCGTCACCGAACAGGACGCGTTTTACGGTCATCGTGTCCTCGGTCAGTGTCCCGGTCTTGTCGGTGACGATGACATCTACCGCCCCGAGACTTTCTACGACTGGCAGGCGGCGGACAAGCGCGTTTTTCTTCAGCATCTTCTTCGATCCACGTGCCAGCGTGATGGTGACGACAAGTGGTAATCCTTCCGGTACAGCGGCGACAGCCAGTGCGATCGCAAACAGGAGGATGGTGATCGGACCAGCGGTCGTGAAAAAGAACTGGGTGACGGCGACGAACAGGATGATAGCAATAATGCCGTACCCGATCTTCTGCCCCATTTCATCGACTTCCTGCTGGAACGGGCTCTTCCCCTCATCAGCGTCTTCAAGCTGGGAGGCAATGTCACCGACCTGTGTCTCCATACCGGTATCTGTTACTACCGCTTTGCCACGGCCCTTGACCGCCGTCGTATTCTTGTATACCATATTGTCGCGTTCCGCAAGCGGTGTGTCCTCCGCCACCTCCTCCGGTTGCTTTGAGACCTGTGCGCTTTCACCGGTTAGCGCGGATTCGTCCGTCTCCAGACTGTGTGCCTCGATCACCCGGGCATCCGCCGGGATCGCACTTCCCTGCTCAATAAAGACGATATCACCAGGCACGACCTCCTTGGCGTCCACGACGTGTTTCTCCCTGTCCCGAAGTACGGTCGCATCGGGGCTCGACAGCTCGCGTAACGCTTCGATATCCTTTTCCGTCTTGTACTCCTGGAGGAATCCGAATATGCCGTTCGCAAACAGGATCAAGAAAATCAGTACGGCGTCCAGGAATTCTCCGACAACGACTGAAAGTGCCGCGGCACCGATCAAGAGGTAGATGAGGAAATCCCGGAACTGGTCGATGAACAACTCCAGCGGCGAGACAGATTCGCCTTTATCCAGCTCGTTCCGGCCGTACTCCTCCAGACGCTGCTCCACCTGTTCTCCGGACAGCCCGTCTTCTTCCGTCTCAAGCCCGTCCATTACGTCTTCAACGGTATCACTATGCCAGGATGCGTCCCCCATCGTTCACACCTTACAAAACCTCCCTTAAATCTCCTTGGATTATACACTCAATATCGGTCGGAAACGCTCTCCCTCACACCGTTAACATTCTTCCCTAAAAAAACACTTTCTACGACCCCGGGACAGGACGCCAGCGCGTTCCACAGCGTCAGTAGTCCACAAGCCGTTTAACATGACTGTGAAGCTCTGACGGGACGTGTTCTTCCAGGATGTCTGTATCGCGTTCCCCGTTCATGTTGACCAGGTACAGTTTTCCGTGCTCGTTGCCATAGATGCCCTGGAAGTCGTAGACAAAGCCGTAAACGTTTTCGTCCACCGGGATGTCCTCGCTCTCCCGCAGGAACGCGACCTGCTGATCGACGTTGTATTCGACCAGTTTGTTGATCGCATCCGGACCGTCCGGGTCCACGACATTGAGCTCGATTGCCTCGGCGACCACCGGCAGCAGCATGTCCACGTATTTCTGGATGCCGTCCGGCTCCTCCACGCCTTCCGTGGCATGATGGTACGCGGCAGTTAACGCGCCACACCCGGTATGGCCAACGACGGCAATGGTACGCGTATCGGTATGGCGGACCGGATACAGCAGGTTCCCGTTTACGACTTTACGGCCGCCTTCCTCGTCCTTGTCCGGTATCACGTCCCATGCCTGGTTACCGATGTTACTGGGCGTGAACAGTTCTCCCGGCCGGTCGATCGCGAACATCCCCTCCTGTGAGACCCGGGAATCAGAACAGCAGATCGAGACCATATCGGGATCCTGACTTTCCTGCACCTCCGCGAAATGACCCTCAGGAAGGTTTGAGAAATGCTCACGATTATGTGCCAGCAACTCGGCAACAATCTCATCTGTCATGCTGTAACGACCAGTAACAAGTTACCGAAGATCCCTTAAAAATCTCACAACATTCTGACACATTTAAAAACATATGTTCTACGATACATGTTATTAATCACAACAATTTTAAATAGTATGCACAGTGTAATTACTGTTAGGTGACTACATCATGAGGGGGTTGTCTTACACTACAGTGAAGCATACACGGGAAGAACTTGAAGATGTGAAAGAGGACATTGTCCGGAAGAATGAACAGTTCAGGTCCCCTGGGTCGCCTGCGATTAACGGAGATAACTGTTACTCGCTGGAACAGATGCAGGCGTATCATACTGCGGTAGATGAACTTGTTACAGCAGTTGAAGAGGAATACGGTCATATCGCGGACATGAATCCACGGGTCGAGACTTCCCCCGATACCGATAGCGATGAACTGGCTTACTGTCAAGAGCGGGATACAGCCGATGAGATCGCCCGGGCCCAGAACATCCTGGAACATCTCCGCTACATCCGAGACCATTCAACGGCTGAGCTTGACGAACTAGAACATCCACGCCTTGCCGATGGATGGGATGAAGACACACTGGAAACGTATCTCATCGAAACGCATGGTGACAACTACGCTGAAGAATTTAACGGTTTCGAAACGAATCAGGACATACTGCAGCACCTGAAACAGATCGCAGCCGGACCAAACGAACCAGATGTATACTACGAGCCAAGTATCGAACAGATCGATACAGAACAGTTGAAATCAACACTATAAGGCCTACACACCAACCACCATCCAAACATTGTTGACCGATCAACCATCGTCATCCTCTTCATATAGCGGTCTATTATTCTGCCAGACGTCGTGCAATCTTCCAGTACGCCTCGCGCAGTTCCCTGAGGTGCTCTATGCGGCACCATTCGTCCGTCTGATGGCCTGGCGCCTGTTCCGGTCCGAGTTCGATGAATGGCGTACCCTCCGCCGCAAAAAACCGGCCGTCCGATGATCCACCGTTCGTGATATGCTTCGGTGTCCGCCCGGTTACTTCTGCCACAGTCTCCGTTACGATCTCTTTGAACTCCTCATCTTCAAGGCTGAACGCGGCACCGACATCACTGATCGTGATCTCGTAGTCAATGTCAAGTCCGTCCAGTGCACGGTTGATATCCTGCCGTACCGTGTCCTCGGTCTGGCCCGGGACGTATCGGACATCCATCCCGATACGAACGCGACCAGGCAAACTGTTCTGCGGTCCCTCCGTCTCCACAACGGTAACCGGTGCTGTCGGCTCTGGCAAAAGCTCATCTGCCTTGTATGTCAGTTCCATGTCGTTTAACGCGTTGATGACTGCCGGCAGGTCTTCGACCGCGTTGTCCACGAGATGGGGGCGCGACGCATGTGCGCTCTCGCCGTCAACGAAGACGTTCACCCAGTAGATGCCGCGGACACCGACCTGGATATCCATATCGGTCGGTTCCCCAACGATCGCGTAATCGAACTGCGGAAACTCCGGTACCAGTCGCTCTGTCCCGTCGAACCCGCCAAGTTCCTCGTCGCCCACCACCATAAGCGTGACCTCGCCCTCAAACATGGGATCGTGGTGGAGGTCGATGAACGCCGCAATCTGCGCAGCCAGCCCCGACTTCATATCTGCCGCACCACGACCGAACAGTTTCCCGTCCCTGACAACCGGGTCGAACGGATCGGTGACCGTCCACCCACTACCCGGCGGCACGACATCGACGTGCCCGTTGAAACAGATTCGGGTATCGCCATCACCCGTGGTCGCGGTGAGGCTGTAGACCTCGTCGTTGCAGTGTATGGTTGTATCAATCCCGTGATTTGCCAGTATCTCCGCGATATCATTAAAGATCGCCGGGTCCTTGACCGGTGTTGTCGTATCATGTTCCATCAACATCTGTGCAAGTTCGACTGTGTCCATCATCCGTTCCCGTCCCTCCCGGAGCTGCTCGACCGGCTCCGATGCCTGTTGTTGCATGTTGTTCGCCATGGTGTATCACGTAGCCGTAGTTATGGTTGGCCTGTTCCCGTTGCAGGAGGCGTGCCCCACGAACCGCGTGGTCGGCCGCCTCCGTCACACAATTGAAAGAACAACGACCAGAATAATGACGACACAGCTGACAGTATCCAGATCCAGAACAGTCATGTCTTCACTGCCAGCCGCCCCCATCATACACGCGTACAATTCCTGCACCATATTTTTAAACGTTTCTACTATTGACGCATGACTCAGTACCACGATGTTTCCGCTTCCACAGCGCGTCTCCGCTGTACAGACCACCACACAATTTAAATAGGTATAACGAAACAGTTAGACTGATTCCCTATGCAGGAACATGTCGACCAGATCAACCGGGCGCTGGCGGACGAGACGCAGGAGGAGTTCGATCAGCGTGTCCGGCAGCAGACACAGTTCTTGAAACAGCAGATACAGGACGGCATCCTCGACAACACGGAGTACACGATCGGCCTGGAACTTGAGGCATACGCCATCGGCGAGGACGGCCACATCGCCAACCTCAGCGACGATGTACTGGCGGACGCACCGTTCAACCCGGAACTGGGACTGCACAACGCTGAACTGAACACAACGCCTGCCCTGTTCGATGATGCCGGTATCCGGCACCAGGCGGACGATATCGCCGGACAGTACACCGCCGCCAACACGTACCTCGAGGACCACAACCTGTTCCTGCTGCTCGATGCGATCTGGACGCTGCACGAGGGCGACAGCCTGGACTTCCTGACAGATATCGAAGAGTTCGAGGGCCATTCGTTCCCGGAGAACATGCGGACCGCGACACGGTACCACGCGATCGACAACGCGTTCGTCAACGTGAAAGGCGGCGAAGTCCCGTTCAAGGTCCCGGGCGCGGACCACGGGCTGCCGACGATGCTGTTCGAATGCCTGGCCACCTCGATCCAGCCCCACCTGCAGGTCCCGGACACCGATGATTTCCCACAATATTATAATACGGCCAGCCGGACGATGGCTCCCGTGCTGGCACTGGCCACGAACTCCCCGTTCCTGCCACCGGAACTGTATAACGATGTGGATGACCCAGAACAGCTGGTGGACGACACGTTCCACGAGCTGCGGATCACGATCTTTGAGCAGGCGGTCAACGTCAGCGATACCTACGACGAAATGAAGGTCCGGTTCCCGCAGGACCTGGACACCGCGGAGGACGCGGTGGACTACGTGGCGGAGGACATGATCTACGCCCCGGCGCTGCGGGAGTGGAACAACGACGAAAAGGAAGAGTATAAAGACGAGTTCTGGGAGTGGAACTACAAGCGGAAGACGTTCTGGCGCTGGATTCGGCCCGTGTTCGGCGGCCAGCCGGTGGACGGAGCATGTGACGACAAATCGCTGCGTATCGAGTACCGGCCGCTCCCGACACAGCCCAGCGTAAAGGATATCGTCTCGCTCCAGGCACTGACCGTGGGGCTGGTGCACGGTCTCTGCAGTTCAGACCACCCGATCACGGACCTGGACTGGGCGACCGCGAAGGACAGTTTCTACAGTGTGATGGAGAACGGCCTGGACGCAGACATCCACTGGGTGACCGAGGACGGCGAACACACCACGGACAGGGATGTCATCTTCGAGGAAGTGTTCCGGTACGCCCGGAATGGCCTGTCCGATCGTGATGTCCCGGAATCCGTGCAGGACCAGCATCTCGAACCACTGGAGGAGCGCTGGGAGCAGCGCATGACCCCCAGCAGGTGGAAGAAGGACATGGTCCAGAAGGCGCTGGATGACGGTGCATCACTGGAAGGCGCCATCCACGCGATGCAGCGCAAGTACATCCGGAACGCGCAGGCCTACGACCGGTTCACGGACTGGCGGTAGTATCTGCCGGATTTACCGGTGATCGGTCACTGCGGAGGCGTATAGGTTTTCTCCGCATCAACCCGTGTCTGTTCCATGGCGTACTCCTTGCCGTGTTCGTTGACCGCGTCCGTGAACACGTCCGCCGGAGTACCATCTTCAAGGTAGGTCTCCATCTGGTCACGCCACTGTTCCGCATATGCGTCGCGGTCCTCCGCCGGTACGTCCGCCTGGCCGTAGGACATTTCCCGGACACCGTCTTCCAGGACGTCGAGGAGACCGTCCTCGCCGTCAGGCCCGTACCATGCGTCGCGGATTGTGTGGCCCGATGGGAGCACGGTGTCCAGTCCGCCACCTGACAGGTAGTCCAGCATGTCCGCTGTGTCCACATCGTATTCTGCGGTGCTATCCGCATACGTTTCGTTCTTCGCGTTGGACACGTCGCTGCGCAGGATGTTGGCGTAGCCGTCGTGCATCTCGTGCACGTCCGCCATGTAGTCCTGGATCTCCGGCCATTTGACGAATGCGGCAGCCTGTGTGTCGATGGCTTCCTGGATGCGGTAGCTGTTACCGAAGTCACGGCTTTCCACCGCCCCATTGTTGAACCGGGGACGGAAGCTGGGCCAGACACCGGTACTGTGGGCGATGAAGTGCCCCCAGGCCTCGTCGTAGAACTCGTCCTCGGTCATCTCACCGTTCTCGATGAGTTCGTTGTAGTCCTTCTCGACCTTGACCGTGGTCCCGTCACCGGCACCAGGGAGGGTCGCGATGCCTTCGATCTTCCGGGACTCCATGAACTCCTTGAACGTTTTGGTGCCGGACGCATCGTGGCCGAACCGAACATTGTATGGCGTATCCGCCTCGATGTGATCGTGTTCGTCGCCGTACATGCTGTACAGCGTTTCGTCGTCCTCTCCGACAACAGCGAGTTCGTCGGCCGCGAGTTCGTCGGTGAACTGGAAGATCTTGTCGCCGTAGAAGTCGATCGCATCCTCCAGTCCCTCGACCTGCGCAAACTCGGGGATATACCCGAACTTCATCCCGTCGCTGTCAACATAATCGGAGCGCTCAAAGGAGAACGCGTAGGCCCATTCCCGACCCATGTGGTCGACAAGTTCGTACACGTCCTCGCCGTCGTCCGCTTCTTCGAGGACCGGTGAGTTCATGAACGGTGCGTAGAGGACCGGTGAGATCGCCGGCATACTGACGTTGGCGTCACCGCCGGTCCCGAAGAACTCCCGGAACAGGTCGTCGACCTCGTAGCCGTCACCGAACAGCGCCTCGCGGTTACCATTCTCCACTTCTTCGATGTGCGGCCGCATCGTGACCTGGATGGAGTCGGTGCCACCGATCGCCATGACCTTGGCACCGTGCGACTTCAGGTGGTCGACGTACCGCCGCTTCTGTGTCATGTATTCATCAGCTTCTTCAAGCGACGGGAAGTCCGGATCGTCCTCGAACTGTGCATGCGTATAGAAGTCGTCCTCGTCCGGGAAGATGAACCCGTACGCGTGCCCGAGCCTGTACAGTGCTGTCCCGTCCGGGATGGCGTCCAGCTTCAGCTGGTCAAGCGCCTCCCGTTCACTGTGGGCGTCGACGAGCGCGAAGTTGACGCCGCTCGCCTTCTCCAGTTCATTGGACAGGTCGAAACTGATCTCTGCATCGATACCCTCATACACGTCAGCAAACCCGTTTCCGGTGTTGTCAGCCACCTTGTCCGCGATGTCGCCCGTGATCTTTGCCTTGGCCGGGACGTCATTCCACGGTGAATCGTCCTCGAATTCCAACTTGATCTCATCGATATTGCCGTCAACGGCCTCTGCATCAAGATCCAGCAGCGTCTGCTGGTACTCGTCACGCTTCACAGCGTGGTACGTGTCCTCGTCCAGGTGCGCGATCTCGTCCTCGATACCGATAGCGAACGGATGCTGATTTTCGAATGGTGGCCTTGTCAGCCAGTTTGGCCGTGACTTCTCTGCAAACCGTGAACGTGCCTTTTCCCAGCTCATACTGTTCCCTCTGTTCCTGTTGATCGCCGTTCAGTGGCGTCCGTGTTTCGTGGTGTCGTCCGTCGCATCGGCATCACATCGCGCATAGTCGTCGCATGTGTTAAGCGAAACCCCGTTGCAGGAGACCCCCCTACCTCCGTGGATAGGTGGCCTCCACTACACAATAATGGAGATAAATAGCAGGATAGCGATACTGGCAGCTCGTCCCGAGAACTCCGATGTACCGACGGCAAGCTGCTCAGCGTCCATCGTAACATCTTCATGGTACTCACATCTTTATATATGCTTTTCGGTCGCCCACACCACACACAGCACATACTGTAACCACTGTATAGTAATAATTTAAAAGGATTTGTGTGGCGCGGTACACACCT
>CAZCWR010000015.1:14547-17219 GCA_964502455.1 uncultured archaeon
GTGTTACTATTTGTAAGTGGCAATATAAGTAGTTTGGGGTAGTTCAGGCATTGTTCAAGAATGGTGGTCGAGGATGACCCTTTTTGAATGTATCCAGTCTAGGAACATCCGCCAGTAATCAGGACATCCACGGCTCGAAGTAATTCATGGCTGTCTCCAGTGCGTCCTCGCCGTGTGTCAATGCATCACGCGTGTCGAGCGGCGAATGGTAGACCTCCATCAGGCGGTCGAACTGGCCGATCAGGAGTTCCGTCTTGTCGATGTAGTCCGAGCCGTTCAGGACGAGCGCCTCGTGCAGCAAATCTTTGTCCGTGTTGACCTGTGTCGTGCCACGGCCGATGGTATCCATCACCGCGATCCGGTCCGCCTGCTGGATCAGGTCATGGTGTGCGGTCTCGAACTGGCGGTAGCCGTAGCACCAGTACGTGTCCTCGTTCGAGAACTCCTCCGACCCGGCGACCACGATCAGTACACGGGAAAGGTCCAGATGCGGTGCCAGTTCGAGCAGGGTAGCGACGGAGAACGCGTTGTCCAGGAACCCACCCCACCAGCTGTCGTAGTGCGTGAACACGATGAGTTCCGGGTCATCCGTGCTCCCAATGAGGAAGTTGCGGGACGTGAACTGCTCTGCATCCACCGCCAGATGGCCGTCGATCTCGTCCGCCTCGAGGATTGTGGGGATGTCCTGCCGGGCGACGCTGAGTGCTGGCGCATTGTAGAACGTCGGCTTGGACAGGCCGGAGCAGGCCGGGTTAAAGTTGATGTTCGGCTGGCCGAAGTTGCTCCCCGAGACATGGAACGCGTCGATCACCGTCTTCTCCGTGATGCGCCCGTTCCGCAGCCCGGACGGCAGACACTCGATCTGCTCGCCGTCCACCGTCAGCCCGTACTCGGGAAATGTGGGGTACACCACGTCGTACGGCTGCTCGGTGACGGGGACATCGCGCTGTGCGAGTTCTGCCTTTATGAGTTCTGCTGCTTTCGCCTCGTTCTCCCACATGCGGGGCGCGTACTCGCACAGCCGGTCCGCGATGGCGGTCACGTCGTCCAGCTGTATCGTGTCTGTCACGGGTACCGTACCTGCCTATCGTGCTGAACGATTTAAAGCCGGTCGTGGGAGAACCAGTGTGTTCATTGTTCGGCGCCGACTACAGTGATAGCGGATGCAAGCGCATCTTCCAGGTTATCGTACTCTTTGCGTGCTTCCTGGTACAGTTCCGAGGTGCGTTCTGCGGGCGTCCCGTAGCTGGTGTCTGCAGGAGTGTCTGCGTACGTGGTGTCAAAGCGTTCTGTGCGCTGGCGGAGCATGTCCAGGTATCCTGGATCTGTGATATTGAGATTGTCCAGCCCCTGTTCGGCCCGGTCGATTTCGTACCTGACTGCGTCGCGGGCATCCAGCTCCTCTAGCTCCTGTCCGCCATCAGAATGAACGTAGAGGCTCCCGTCGAGCCCGTACAGCATGGCCTGTTCCCGGTTCTGGTGCACGTACTCGAGGTCCATCAGTGATTCGCCTGTTTCCTGTGCGTATGCCAGCCGTCCGAGCATAAAACCGTATACTGCGACATCTTCCTCGACGGAGGGCTGTGTTGACACCGGGCGCGCTTCGACGACACAGCAAGGGTCACTGGTTGTTGCCTCGCTGTCCCCGTCCAGGAACTTGATCTTTACGTCCTTCCAGGTTTCGCCGATAGCGGCCTGGAACGGGTTGTCAGCTTCCTCGTAGAACAGGCTCATTCGTTCAACGTAATCGACAATATCCTTGTAGTATCCCTTGTCCGGGTCGAGCGGTCCGACCTTGTACGGCTCGATGGACGTATTATAGTTTTCCTCCCACAGCGGGAGCCGGATATCTGGTATCCCGGTCTCCATCCCGTCGAGGATGCTGGCGTTCCCGGACACCGCCACAGCGTACGGCAGAGTCATGTTCAGATAGTTCGCTTTCTCCACTGCATCTTCCATGCCATCCGCCTGGATGTTCAACTGGATGGAGCAGATGGTTGCAGCGATACGCGGGATGTCCCGACTGATTGTTCCCTCAAACCCGAACGGCTCATCCGCAGGTTCAGCAATCTCGGCGAACCGGTTGACAAGAATGTCATACCTGTCATCCTCATGTGCTTTTACGCCGTCCTCCTGCGATAGTTCGATCTCATCAAGACCGTTGAACGGGTTTGTCCCGTACCGGATCAGGGAAAGACCCTCCTGTGCCATAGCGTCCGCGAGTTCCTCTTCCTGGTTCCGGAGTTCGCGTGCAAATGTATCGAGCGTAGCATGTTCCGCCAATTCCAGTGGATCTGTCCGGGTTTCAGCCATGGCAGCACCCAGTTCACTATCTGCGAACGGCAGGCCAGAAATTGCTGCATCACGCTGTTCAGCGCTTGCAGGTGTGAGCGTATCAGCCTCGATAACGCTGTACTCTGTTTCAGCGCCAACTACCGGTATGTCCGACCCGGTATACGTCCGACTCAGCCAGTCCTCTGCCTGCTGCCTGAACGCGGCATCGATATCGTTATCCTGCTGTCGTTGCATCCTGAAACCCCGTCCGTATTGGATACAGCCGTTGTACCCGAGCCACTGGTTTCACAGCGCTGTGTCGCGGAGCCTTCTCAGTCCGTCTACGGCAGCGTCACCACGTGGGATCGTTCGTCCAGCAGTCATAGAACATGGTAACG
>CAZCWR010000016.1:0-853 GCA_964502455.1 uncultured archaeon
GGTCTAGCGCAGCGTGATGTGTACCGGTTCGTCGTCGCTGAACGTGTCCAGTGCCGTGTACAGGTCTTCGGGAGAACCGTTCACCATGACAGGTGCCACGTCCTCCTCGGGGCCGTACTCGTCCGCGATCAGGATGATCTCCTCAAGGATACTGCTCAGTGAGTCGGATACGTCGGTTTCCAGCAGGTGTGCGGCGACCGTGCTGACCGTCTTATCTGCGGGAACGGTGAAGATCGGGCCGACATCGAACCGGATCGTAACAGTCTCGTCCGCATCGTTGGAGCGGTCTACGATGCCGTCCGTCGCCTCATGCACCCAGAGGTCGTAGTCTTTGGTGGATGCGGCGTCCAGTTCCAGGATGCATGGCACGTCGTAGGAGTGTTCCTCGTTGAGCCATGTGACGAATTCTGATGCGTTGGATTCGCTGGTCTTGAACAGGGCGACGACCTCGTTCTCTTCTACGTTCTCGCCCTCCCACACGTACCGGGATTCTGCATCGAACGAGACGATGCATGCGGCCAGCTGTTTGTCGAGTGCCTGATCAGCGATTTCCTTGGCTTCGTCCGCGTCCGGGAACGTGACGTAGTACAGCTTCATACCGTATCAGGAGTGATACAGTTTTTTATACCACGAGCAAGCTGTGTAGATGTATGCATTTCTTTGACTGGATACATGATGTCGATCTGGGGCAGGAGATACAGGAAATATACTTACATCGGTTCCTGTTCCAGTTGGCCTTGGGCACGGTCACGATCTTCCTCCCGTTATATTTGCATGAGCTCGGGTTCGGTATCCCGCAGATCGTCCTGTTCTTCGCCATCTCACTCGTACAGGAGCCGGAGTACGAACAGGT
>CAZCWR010000016.1:863-3986 GCA_964502455.1 uncultured archaeon
GGACGTTCATCGTACTGAGCTGGCCGGTCGCCCACCTTACGGCGTGGCTGGGGTACAAGCACACGTCGTTCCTGTCGTCACCGTTCATCCTCGGGTACTACCTGCTGCTCCGGTCACTGGATGCTCCGACGTTCTCTGCATACGCGGCCGCAGTGGTGGGCGGTACCGGGTTTATCACGTACTGGATTGGGATGAATGCGGAGATGGGTCGCAACAGTCACGACGGGAAACGGGAGGAGGAGACCGGATACTTTTTCTCCATGCCGCGGATCGCCGCAATCCTGTCCCCGTTCGTCGGCGGGATGGTCATCGAGACGCTCGGGTTCGGTGCCCTGTTCCTGTTCGCCGTGGCACTGATCATGGTCTCATACACGCCGTTCCTCCTGTCCCGGGAGCATCACGACGGTATGGACCTGTCACCGACCGATATCTTCAACCGCGATCACCTCACTGATTTCATGGTATTTGCCGCTCGTGGTGCCAGCGGGATGGGCGGGAAGGTGCTGTGGCCGCTGTATCTCGCAGTCGGGGTGTTCGGTGCACTGGACATCGGTGGGGCGGGAAGCGTGATGGCCTTGGGCGGTGCCCTGATAAGTATCTTCCTCGGCCGTCACGTCACCGCGGACAACCGTGGCCGCGTCCTGCTGACCGGTGCAATCATCACCGCTGTCACGTGGATCGGGATGGCGTTTGTCACCACACCGCTGCAGGCGTTTTTCATCTCGTTCGTGAACGGCATCGTCTTCTACGTGGTGACGCTCCCGCTGTACTCTGAGGTGCTGGAGCATGCAGAACACGAGGACATCATCGAATATTTCGCGTTCCGCGAGATTGGGCTGTGTACCGGCCGCATCATCGTCCTTGCCATTTTCGCCGCCGTATTCGTCTCCCTCCCTCGGCCCGAGTACATGTTCCTCTATGCGTTCACGGCGCTGGCCGGGGTCACCCTGCTCCTCGGCGTACTGGGCCATCGTCTTACCCGTGTATAAGAGCAATTTGGCGGTCCATGAGGATATAAACTGTTTTAAAGGTAGGATGGTGATTATGCTATATGGCTGATATCGGTATGAATAGTTCTGATACGGGACGACGGAAGAAACTTGCTGGATATGGGCTTGCTGCCGTGCTCGCGGTCGGACTGGTCGCGGTGATCGGGATGCAGATGACCGCAGATGGATCGACGGGATCAACCCCGACCGGGCAGGTCAGCGCCATTGATACCGGCGACCGGTTCTACCAGGGTGCGGACGATGCACCGGTGACCGTTGTGGAATTCGGTGATTTCAAATGCCCGCACTGCGGCAATTTCGAGTCCAACGTCTACCCGCAGCTCAAGGAGGACTATATTGATGACGGCACTGTCAAGTTCTACTACTATCATCTTCCGGTGACCGGGCAGCAGGCGCAGGCAGCGGCGGTCGCTGCCGAATGTGTTGCAGAGCAGGACGCGGACGCGTTCTGGGACTACAAGTCCGCCCTGTTTGAACGGCAGCAGGAACCGTGGCAGGGACTTACCTTCTTCACCGATCTTGCTGACCAGGTCGCCGGTGACGCCGTTGACGCCAGCGAACTGCGGACCTGTCTGGAGAACGGGGACACTGTCGAAACCGTACAGGATCACGTGGCGAAAGCACAGGAACAGGGTATCCGGACCACACCGACCATCATCGTGAACGAGGACATCGTACAGGGGAACGATTATGCGTCCCTGAAGGACGCGATCGAAGACAACCGGTAACAAGGTGTAACCGATGGCCGTTACAACCGTATTCCTCACAGGCGCACTGTTCCTGACACTGTTACTGGTCCCACTCCTGCTATGGATTATCCACGACAATGTTTCCGGGGTGCCACTCACGGATCGTATTTCGGCACTGGAACCGGTCGAATCACTGCTGTCGGACCGGTACCGTGAACTGATAGTTCTGGCGGCGGGTGGCGGTGCAGCTGGCAGCCTTACCCTGTCATACGGTGTCGGACTGGACCCGTGTCCACTGTGCTGGTGGCAGCGTATCTTCCTCTATCCTATCCCGTTCCTCGCTGCAACCGCGCTCGTGATACAGGACGACAATGTCCGAGACTATATCATCCCGCTTGCCGCGATCGGTACTACGATCAGTCTCTACCACTACCTCATCCAGCAGTTCCCACAGCTTGACGCCGCAGGGTGCGGTACCGGCATTGCCTGCAGCACCATTCAACTGTCGGGATACGGATTCATCACCATCCCCTGGATGAGCCTCACCACGTTCACCCTGGTACTGGTACTGGCATGGTGGTTCGCACTAGAACGGTGAACTGCCGACACCGGCGATCTTCTGTCACCGGCAGGAGAGCGGGATACTTACCGGATACTATTCGATGACAGGGGACTCAGGTAATCTCGGTGTCGTCCGTATCGGTGTCTTCTACAACCTTGCCCGCTATCTGTTCCGCTTCCGCTTCTGTAAGGGTCTGTCGCCATGTACCGCGCTGGTACCAGCGGTAGGCGATCGTGGCGCCGGCAACGTTTGAGATGATGAACGCGATCCAGACGCCTTCGATCCCGATGCGTGTGGCGCCGATGTAGGCGATCGGCAGCCGGATAAATCCGAGCATTGTCACTGCGATTGCCGCAACGGCCAATGTCTTCCCGGCGCCACGGAGGCTGCCCGCGTAGCTGCGGAGGACGCCGATGAACCCGAAGCTGAGGGAGACGTACCGGAGGAACTGGGTGCCGACACGCACGATCTGTGCGCTGTCTGGCTGTGTACTGTCGATGAAAACCGAGGCGATGGGTCGGGCGAAGATGAACGTGAACACGCCGAGTGCGGTCAGGATCAGGAAGCTGTACGTTGCACCGGTATTTGCCGTGTCGCCTGCCCGGTCGAAGTTTCCGGCACCCAGGTTCTGTCCGGTCATGGACTCCACGGCCCGGCCGACGGCGATAGCGGGAAGGAACACGAGTGAGAAGATTCTGATCCCGATACCGTACCCGGCGATGACTGGATCGGCGAACGTCCACCCCACGACGGCGACGACGGCGTTGACGGATACGGACCGGCCGACGCCTTCTACCGATGCAGGGATACCGATACGGAGCATCTTCCTGAAGTAGTCGATGTCAGGGCGCATGTTGGCAAG
>CAZCWR010000016.1:3996-16663 GCA_964502455.1 uncultured archaeon
AGTGATACCTGAACGTCTTTCCTGCCGGTGAACAGGATCCACAGGGCAACGGTCAGGGAGAGGAACCGGGACAGGATGGTGGCAACGGCTGCTCCCTCCACGCCCATTTCCGGGATGATCCACCAGCCAAAGATGAAGAGTGGGTCGATAACGATGTTCAGGATGACCGTGGCAAGCATCAACAGCATCGGTGTCACGGTATCGCCGAACCCGCGCATCATCGCGATGAAGACCGCGAACCCGAACATGGTGAACAGGCCGAGGCTGATGATCTGCATATATCCGGTCCCTGCGGTGGCGACCGCGCCTTCCGCCCCCATAAGCCGGATGATATCATCCATGAAGACGTAGCCGAACAGTCCCAGTACCACGGCGACCAGTGCGCTGAAGGTCAGGGTTTGGGAGGCCGCAATGTTCACCTGCCCCCGGTCGCCATTCCCCTCGTACTGGGCGATCAACACACTGCCAGCGACAGCGACGCCCATCCCCAGGGAGATGAGGAAGAACACGAGGGGGAACGCGAACGTGATCGCTGCAACCGCATCACCGCTGTACCGACCGAGCCAGACCATATCCGCGATGTTGTATGCGGTCCGCAACAGGTTCGTGATAATGACCGGCAATGACAGGTAAAACAGGTTCCGCCCAACCGGTCCATCGGTCAGATCCAGCTCTTTCTTCGATTTGAACTGACTACTGACACGGCGTACCGCGCCGCGTACTCCGCCCACTGCCTGCTGTAGAACCACGAACAATATTCTCCCCCTTCACGTTAAAATAGACCGAGGTCGCAGTGCTTCGGATCGCTGAACAAGGTTCTCGGAGTGGTTCGTACCCGACCGTTGAACGCGTGTACCGTATGTATAACTGTAACGGGGAGTCAGGGAACGCACTGGCTGTCACGGGACGGTACCGTTGGCGCACGTACAGGTTATTCGTCGAACTGTGTGTAGTTCTCTTCTACCTGCTGAAACTCGGATTCCAGCGTAAGCACATAGTTAAGTTCATCCGTAGCCTGCTGCAGATGCTGATACGTGTGCTTTTGGGGTGTATCTCTACTGTATCCCTGCATCATGTTCGCTAGCCGGTACAGTGAGATAACCTGTCCGAGATCAAGTTTCTCCCATTCGCCGTTCGCGATATGCCGATATCCGGTCATCGCCTCATCGTCTTCAAGTGCAACGTGTGGATCATCGGTGTCCGGCAACTGAGAATACTCCTGTATGAACTCCTCATCGTCAATAGTATCGACCGCATACGCAGCTTCATCCTGCACCCTGCTCTCATACTCATCGATATCCTCATCAAACTCATGCACAAACCGGTCACGGTACTCGCCGTTTGTCATATCTACGCAATACTCTCACGGACTTATATATCGCCTGTTTAATCCTGTCAGAAGCATTTCTTTGAAATGCGGGAGGCAGGATTTGAATTCGAAAACAAGTTTTCTTCTATCAAATCCTGCTTTAAGCAGACCTGAAAGGGATGTGGGAGGCAGGATTTGAACGTCGAAATCCTCAGAGAGGATTTCTAGGGTACAAATCCTCGGAGTGCAGGAGGCAGGATTTGAACCTGCGAACCCCTAAGGGAAGGGATCTTGAGTCCCTCGCCTTTGGCCACTCGGCCACTCCCGCTTGAAGAGCCTGTGTAGTCTTTGGCCATGCAGCTTTCTTGAGTGTAACGAAAGATAGCTGGTGTATCTGTTGTACAGATACCTCGGCCACTCCCGCGCCTGCAATCGATCAGGCGGTTCGCAGCAATCTATAGAGGAGATTGCTGCTTCAAGCACGCGTTCCTGCGGGAACGGTGCGTATCTCTGATAGGGTCGCTCCGCGACCTTATCTTCTGGCAGATGGTCAACACCTGTATGTGAGATCATCTGCTCTTGTATCGTAATGTGAAGTGGAGATTCTTAAATGAGGTTAGACGCCGGCCATGATGGAGGCGAGGTAGCCGGCACCGATGTAGGTGGCGATGCTGCTGCCGACGTTGACCAGGAAGAATATAAGGAGGAGGCGGAGCGCAGTGTTGGTCCAGAAGTCCTGGTAGCTGTCCACGCTGCCAATCGATTCCAGGTCGCCGACAGTGGGTGGATTGAACCGGTTCTCGGTGTAGGCGGCGATGAGTCCGGTCGGCATCGGTGGGGTGATGGACGCGAACGGCGCGGTAATAGCTGATATACCGACTGTGGCGGGATGGGCCTTGGCAATGAGTGCCATGACGCCGGCACCTGCCGCGTTCAGTCCGGCCCAGACCAGGAACGCGTCCCAGGCGGCGCCGGGTCCGAGCAGGTAGAAGATGTAGCTGAACATGCCGAGGATCATCGCCGGGATGCCGTACTTCAACGCGGTGAACACGCTGATCCGGCGCTCCGGGACGGCGCCCGGTTTCGCTGTATCGGTCCGCTGCAGCTTCTTTTTGATGCCGTTGACGTGTGCGGCGCCGACAACCGCCACGATCTTGTCTGCCTCGATGTCGCGGATGCTGGCGGCCATGTGGCTGTCACGCTTGTCGAGGAACGTGGTCTTGAGACTGGGGAACTCGTCCCCCAGTTCGGTGACGAGGCTGTCCACGATGTTCGCGTCTTTCATCTCCTCGATCTGGTCTTTCGTAATCTCGGTATCCTCAATAAGCCCATAGATACCGTAGGTCATCAGCTTCAACTTCTCGAAAATAGATAGGGAGGACATGGCCTCACGGATTGTATCCTGGATATCGCGGTCGATCAGGTTGATCGGGATGTCCCGTTCCTCGGCGGCAGTGACGGCGGCCATCATCTCACTGCCAGGTTTCACGTCCAGGGATTCACCGATCCGCCGCTGGTAGATGGACAGGATGACATTCATCAATAACAGGGAGCCTTTCCCGTCTTTCAGGGCGTCCCGCACGTGCAGGTTCTTCCACTGGTCCTCGTTCTGCAGGGAATCGTACCGCTTCTCGTCCAGTTCGACGCACACCGCATCCGGCTCCTCGTCTGCGATAGTGTCTTCGACTTCCTCTGCGCTCTCCCTGGAGACATGCGCTGTCCCGACCAGCACGACCTCTGTCCCGTCCATCTGTACGCGCTCAATCATCGCTGCTTCTGGTGACAGGTTCTCTGTCCAGATTTAAATACCATGGAACCATTCCAAACGTCCTTAAAGCTTCGAGATGCCTTTAAATATGATGGCTGCGATCGCTGAACAGATGGACTGGCAGGACGCCAACGCCGTACTGGACGGTACCTCGGAGGCAGAGACGCTGGAATACCTGCAACATCTTTCTGGTAGACTGGG
The DNA here is from genome assembly GCA_964502455.1 of uncultured archaeon. Lineage (GTDB taxonomy): Archaea > Nanohalarchaeota > Nanosalinia > Nanosalinales > Nanohalalkaliarchaeaceae > Nanohalalkaliarchaeum. The sequence continues at coordinate 7,275 of CAZCWR010000016.1, forward strand.
CTATGAACATGGGAACCTCGAGTTTGCGTCCATGCCGGAACATGTTGGAGGGTATATGGAGGCTAACAAGACAACGGACTGGTATGGGGACGTTACGATCAGTGGAGAGAACATCTATCTGAACGAGGTATTGCTGGACGGTAACACACAGCAGAGAGAGGAAGGTGGCCTGCTTTCCGCTGTGTTCGGTGGCCGGAACGATTCACGATTTTACGATGATACAGCTGATCTCCTGGACACGTTCTACCACGAAGTGATTCACGGCAAGCAGTACCGGGACATCCAGGATACCAGCGAGGCATACACTGAGGAAGATCTGGACGCGCTGATGGTACTGCATGAGGGGCAGGCTGCGTACAATGCGGATGGGACATCGTATCAGGATGCCCGTAACTTATATCAGGAGATCATGGACGGCGGTAATCTGGAAGAATACCGGGTGGATGTCGTCTATATGCAGGATGGTGGCGATGAACACTACGACATCGTGGTCACGGACCGAGATGATGAACTGTCCACCGAGGAAATTTACGACCGTGTGGAAGAGGAAGGTCTGACTGTGGACAGAGAGAAAAGCTACGAGATTGACTACCGGGACCTTGACACGAAGAAATACATTGATCACCTCGAACGTGTCCAGGACGAAATCGCGGACGGATACGCGGAGATCTTCGAAGAGGAAGGCGAAGCAGCGTTACCAACAGAGTACGAGAACGCGGTTGGTCCAGCACTGCAGGATCCCTCCATCGACGCGCAGTACGGAACGGTTTCTCCACAGTCTGCTGGTACCACACAGCAGTATGCATCAGCATCATAGAGTATAGAAAGAAAAAATCGGATGAATCCCCCTCGCCCGCGTGTTTTTTAGGCTTCAGCCTGTTGCTGGGCGCGGGCTTCATCGATCAGGTCGGAGGCGTCTCCCTTTGAGAGGGCGTCGTCGAAGTCGACGCCAAGGTTCTCGAGCGCCTTCTTCTGTGCGTCCGTAGCAGGGTCGGTCCGCCATCCGCCGCCTGTGTCGGTATCCGTGTCTTTCGTGTCGGCGGCTGTGTCCTGGTCGCCTATCCGCATCTGCTGGACACGCTGATTTTTCTGTTCGTCGATGAACTCCATGCGGTAGTCTTTGGCCTCTTCCTGTAGGACCGCGGTCGTCAGGTCTGCGATGTCACGCTGATCGACACCGGCATCTTTCAGCGCCCGGTAAATAACTGTCGCCCGGTCAACGTAATCAGTCATCGTTGAAACACCTGTACTACAGTACACATGTTATCTTTAAAAACCCAAAGAATGCTGAACGCACGGAAAAACCGGGATAGACGGCATGATAGCGGATTATCGGGTGCGGTTATAGAGACCGGCGAGCAGTGTCCCGGCGAGAAACCCGTCCAGCGCACCCCACATCGCCCCCATCAGACTGCCAACGGGAGACGGACCGTACCCCGGTGAGAAGCCGCTGATCACTTCGATCAGGCTCACACCCCACTGCCACTGCCATGCCATGATCCCGGTGGCAAACATGTACGTGGCACCGAGGAACGCACAGGCTGCCCCGAGACTCAGCGCATCAACTGTTCCACCCATATAACGCCTGTTAGCGTTCCCGCTATTTATGCATTGGCGTGTCAGGCGCAGCGCCGGTATCACCCCTCCAGATCAACAGTGCCTTTCCGCGCCCACTTGGACGGGATATCATTCATGGTGAAGTCGATGATGTTGATGATCTCGCACTGACAGCCGATGGCCGCGTTTTCTTCACGGTCGCCTGTCGGTGACTTCAGTTTCACATCGGTGTTACACGCCGCACAGTGGAACGGTATTGCTTCCACATCATGCGGTACGTCATCAGGGGAGCCAGATTGTTCAGGCATACGCGTGTGCATCCTCACAAGTACTGAAAAAGCGGACAGGTTCTTCAAGAATGTTGGTGCGATGACATTTATTCCGGCGGGATACCGTGTATGCATACCAGTTCTATAGTCGAGCACCGCTACGATACCTGGTGCAGAGAGATTATTGGGTACGGTCATGGAGCTGCTGCCACAGTTCCCCGACGAGAGTGTTCGGGATGGTGACTGTGATATCAAGTGTCCACGCATCACGTTGTTTTGCAACGATCTCCACGTTGACGACCTGCTCCCTGCCGACCTGTAACAGGAGTTCCCCGATGTCCGGTGAACACTGCAATCCTGTCAGTCGCTCCCCGTTGATATACCGGTCCAGTACGGTGAACAATGCCTCCTGATGCGTACGCGGATGCTTCATGATGCGCGATTTCAATACTTCACGGTCATTACGAGGAACCGGTTCCGTCATGTATTCCGGTAGTATCCCCCGTAATATTTAAATCTGTTGAACACATTTGCGAACTCCTACAACATCACCGTCAGCCCATAGGAGGGATATGGGTGACAACTTCTGGGCGGTCGTATCATACGTACAGATGTCGGAGAATCGACGGAAGGTCGTGCGCCTCCTGCGGGAACATGGCGGAGCTATGACACCAACAGAACTTGCCGATGAGCTGGCGGTCGTGGTAAAGACCGCCAGTCGGGCGGTCCGACAGCTCAACGACAACAACGTGGTGACCTGTATCAACCCAGACGCGGCACGAGACCGCGCATACCGGCTGACCGATACCGGACAGACTATCGCACGGGTACTGGAACACCTGGAGGCCGGAACGGACGGTGACATACCTGCGTCCCTCGCCGACATCACCACGGTACATACCGTGACCGATCAGGATCCGACCTATGATGTCAACGTGTCACCGGAAGCAATCATTTTTGTTCGCCTCTCTCCCGTTCGGAAGTCCGTGATGCAGCATCTGGCAGCGTCCACTATCCCGCTCACACCGTCAGAACTCCACGATGCGATAAACGCTGCATACAACAGCGTCAGCCGGGCACTCCGACAACTGGAAGATCACGACATGGTCTACTGCATGAACCCCGATGCCCCACGCTACCGCCGATACCACCTCACCACGAAAGGCAAGGCCGTCTGGCACCAGATTGACAACGAAAACGAATAGATGAGGGAAGGAAATAAAACAGGTGGAATGCCCCGTCGGGGATTTGAACCCCGGTCTTCGGCTCGAAAGGCCGAGATGATTGGCCAAGCTACACTAACGGGGCATACAGCTGTAGAAGCACAGCTGGAAACCGTACCCGCGTTCAACACGTGCGGATGAGGTCTTTTATACCTTTCTAGCCATGGACGGTAATATTCTTATAGTTCGTCCGTGTCGAACCTGCATCTTTCCTGGGGTCAGTACTACCTGCCGTGTATTTAAAGCATGGGATGACCATCGTATGGTATGACACAGGATGGGATGGCACAGGCAACGTTCGCCGGCGGCTGCTTCTGGTGCATCGAGGCTGCATTCAAGGAAGTGGACGGCGTCCAGAAGGCGGTCTCAGGATACACGGGCGGGCACGTCGTCGATCCGACGTACGAACAGGTGTGCACCGGGGATACCGGGCATGTGGAAGCGGTCCGCATCACGTACGACCCGGACACGGTGAGCTACCAGGAGCTGCTGGAACTGTTCTTCAAGGTGCACGATCCGACGACCGCGGATCGGCAGGGGCCGGATGTCGGGTCGCAGTACCGGCCGGTCATCTTCTACCACGACGCGGAGCAGAAGCAGCAGGCGGAGCAGTACATCGAGAAGCTGGAACAGTCCGGTCCGTACGACGAGGTGGTGACCGCGGTCGAACTGGTGGATACGTTCTACCCGGCGGAGGAACGGCACCAGGATTACTACGAGAAGCACCCGGACCAGGGATACTGTGTGGCTCATATCGCACCGAAAATTTCAACGGTACGGGAACAGTTCAGAGACAGTGATGTGTGAAACACGTTCCGTTGACACGAGGTAGTGGACCTGCTTCTGTTTCTTGGAACATACTGGCAGAGTAGTGATATCATTCGCAGTGGTACACGGTGCATGGAAGAAGTTCCTGCAAAACGCTGGCGCTATAAAAAGGGTGTGGCGTCCTGTCTGTAGTAGGTGATACCCTTGGTAGCTGACGAAGCATCTGAAAGCGCACTGTACGACCTGTTCATGCACGAACTAAAGGGCATGTACTATGTCGAAAACCAGCTGATCGACATGCTGGACGACATGAGTGAGTCCGCCACAAACGACACAATCAGCCAGAACCTGAACGACCACCAGTCCGAGACCCGCCAGCAGGCCAGCCGCCTGGAAGCCGTGTTCGCTGAACTTGACGAGACACCGGAGCAACGGAAAAGCCCGTTCATCGACGGGATGGCTGCGGAACGGCAGCAGTTCGAGGACGCGATGGACGACAGCGGACTGCGGAACCTGTTCTTCATCGACGCCGGGATCAAGACGGAACAGCACGAGATCTCAAGCTATGATCACCTGCTCATGCTTGCAGACAGGCTGGATTTCGATGACGACGTGACCGGCCCACTCCAGCAGAACCTGGACGAAGAAGAATCAGCCCGCGACGACCTCCAGTCACTGGCGAAAGGATCAAAGCTCACCTCCATGCTCAACAAACTGACGCCGTAAGAACGCGTCAGTCCACATACTCTATTTTCTATTTCTTTCCTCTATACTATCGCGCCACACCGTGTTACAGCAGGATCATCAGCAGCGGGATACCGGCGAGACTGGCGAGGAACCCGTGGAACAGGGTGGCGTTCGTCATGATACGGTCGAACAGCCACTTCAGCACGGTGAAGAACTGGTCGTAGAACACCATCGACACGAGGGTGAACCCGGTAATGAGTGCGGTGAAGTACAGGACGATGCTCATGCCGACAGCAGTGTCCAGGACCACGGCTGCAATGATGGTGCCGGACATGGTGGCGACGTTCGCACCCATGATGTATGGGATCAGTTCCTCCCGTTTCAGGTAGCCCTGGCTGTGCAGCGGAACCAGTAAGCCGAGTGAGATGGAGACGCTGGTCGTGACCGCGGTCACCAGCAGGCCTGCACCGAACCCGACCCAGCGCTGGTTCATCATGAACCGGAAGTACTTGCTGCGGAACGTGTCCGCCCCGAGCCCGGCGAACGCCTTATCGAATACGTGGAGACTGAGAAACAGGACGATGACCGCCATCCCGAACCCGAAGAACGCACTGTCAAGCACGTCCATCACGGTAACTGCTGCGGTGTTGAAGAACGTGATGAGCGAGACCTGCGGCACGTGTACGCCGGCGATTCCGGCATCGATTGGATAGTACTGCAGCACGATATAGCCGGTAATGATCGCCGGGATGTAGACGAGGTAGGTGGTCAGGAAGCTGAGCACCCCGATCGAGGTCGCATCCCGGAGACTGGCGTTGTCTCCGCGGACGTACTCGATGATCCCGAGGAACACGACCATGAACGCGGCACCGAGCCGGGCCCCGCCCATCAACATGAAGTATTCTGCCGCATCAACCACACCGGCTGTGAGGAAGGAGAGCCCGATCGCCATGACCGATGCCCCGTTCAACAGGAGCAGCGCACCGATCCAGCCCGCGCCCAGCGCCGACACGTCACCCCGGATCACCATACGTAACACAGTCTCCAGGACCGGGCCGAGCGCCGTGGTGGATTCGGCCAGCAGCTGCAACGCGAACACGAACCCGGCGATCGCCACGCCCCCGTAGAACAGCCGCTTCACCGTCGACATAATAACAGTTTTTAAGCGCCCGGCCTAAATAGATTGGTGTATGATCGGGGATAGTGATAGTGACAACGACAGTGACAGTAGCGGAGAGATCCGTGCCGAACCAACCGACCAGCAGCGTGAGGACTACGAGCACGTCCTAGTGCTGGGAGACGTGGACGTGGAGGAGTTCTCCGGGTTTGAAAACCAGCTCTCCCCGCAGGAACGCATCCATGTCATCACCGGGATCACTGACGAGAACGGTAAACGCATCCTGGCGGTCACCAACGAACGCCTCATCAGTTTCTCCTCCTCACAGGTCGTCCAGCTTGGGGAGAAAAGCACGTACGTGGATATCAAGATCGATGACATCAACGACATCCACGTCGACACCCGGAAAGACTTCGACATCCTCGTCGTCACCACGGAACAGAACGAGAAACGGTTTATGATGCCGGAGGACGCCGCGGTCCGTGTCGCCGGCGAAATCCGCGACATGCAGAAGAACCTGGATACCGCCGAACAGATCGAGAACCTGAAAGACCAGCACGACAAAGGCAACCTCACCGACAAAGCATACGAACGCAAAAAACGCGAACTCGTCGGTGACGACTGACCGTATACCTCCTCCATCACCCGATCACTGATTCCAGAACATATTTATCGCACGGCGACTGAAACGTACGTAGGGGAATGGGGGATGAACGGACACGACACGACAGATTACAAGCAGATCTGGGACACGGTATACCGCGACGACTACAAACCAATCGTCGAATTTCTCAACGAATACGGATGGCAGGAGACAGAACACGGAGAACAACATTTTGACTGGGAACGGGACGAAATCTACACCGAACTCCAGCGACGCGACGATACCGACCTCACCACATCCGAGTTCGACATGGCACTGGAAATGCTCAGCGCCGCCGGCGCCGGCAACACCTACATCCACAAAGACACCGGCAACAAATGCTTCCAGCTATACGACCCGGCGGTCGTTGCCATCCAATGCAACGACTACAGCGAATACCGGTCAATCATGCAACCCGCCCGCACCGATCATACCTCGTCCGATCCTACATTGTCCGGCGTCGTCCGCCCACCGTTCGACCCTGACACAGATTGATTAATCTTCACGCCCACCATGTTCAACACAGACACCGGGGGTGGTCCCGACGACCTCCACAAGGTCGGAGGTCCTGAAAACTGCTTTGCAGTTTTCTTCCCCGGTATCTATGCAGAAGCCGGGGTGGTGTAGTGGTATCATTGGCCGCTGGGGGCGGTCAGACCCGCGTTCGATTCGCGGCCCTGGCATTTAACACTTTGGTTCGATGCCAGGTGGACTGGAGTGCTCACGAAGGTTCACCTGGAACCGAGGCTGTGTACGGCAGGTCCGACCCTGGCATCAAGGGTTCTTCCAGTTTCCGTTCTACCTAACTTGGGCTGTTGATTTGACGGAGAGTGGAGTGGTCAGACTGCTGGAATGTTCCGGAGTCAGTCCTCGCAGACCAGTGTCCCGTTCTCGATATCGGATGTGGTTGCGGAGACACCGGGACAGTTCCGTGCCTGAACCGTGATGCGGTCAACCGGGTCACTGCCGGACGCGTCGCGCAGCTGGTGGCAGGACGGATGAGCGTCGCCGGAGGCCAATGCAGGGATGGTGTCGGTGATCTCGCCGTTCGCGTGTTCGATGATGATACGGAGGGAGCTGTCGAAGTCGCGGTGTCCGTTGTTCGCGGTGATCACCGCTACCGCGTTACCGTTGTCCGTGTAGGAGGCGCGGTTGATCCACAGTGATTTCATATCGCATTCAGGGTCGTCGCTGCTGAACACGCATGCGGCTTCGCGGTCCTGCCTACTGTGGATGGCGACGACTTCTGCGTCTCCGCTGCTGAACACGACCTTCCTGTCTCCAGCGAGTTCGCCGTTGTCGTCGAAGCAGAAGTTGGAGGCGCCGGTCGGCGAGTACCGGACAACGTCCGCGGTCGCGTTCGGATGCTCGTCCAGGAAGGCCTGTACCTGGTAGTGATCTTCCACGTCACTGATGATCTCGTCGTCACTCAGTGCTTCTGTGGTATCCTCGCTGGTATCGCCGCCAAGACTGAGCCATATACCGAGAAGGACGGCAATCAGGAGGACGGGAACAAGCACCAGTACCCAGCGCCGCATACTTCAACTCCTACCGCTGGTTGTTTATATACCTGTTCACGGTATAAACAGGGCGTACAGCCGTTACCCGTAGCAACAGCTTTTTATGGTACGAACGTCTATCTTGTCTCATGCCACGGGATGACGCGGACGACAGGGATGATACTGATACACCGGACAAGCGGGAGCGCCCGGACGACGGTGGGGAGCCGCAGCGGAAAAAGGACGGTACAGGATATGATCGGATCGATGCGGTCGAGCAATTCTCTGGCGTTGACCGGCGGACGTTCCTGAAGCTGACCGGGCTGGGTGCGCTCGGTGCGACCGGTGCACTCACCATGAAGCAGTTCAACGTGGCTGGTATGGGAAAGCTCGGGCCGACCGGGAAGAACGTCATCTGCGACCTTATCGAAAGCGCCGGTGATGACAGCGGGGACGGTGACGGTCCGAATGCTGGTGGCAGTGAAGATGTTGCAGAGGAGAACGATCAGGACGGTGACAGCGGTTGGGAGCCGAGCAACCTGTCGGACGGTATCGAGGCCTATACCACATCCGTGTCAGTGACGTCCGGGGATACGCTGGAACTCTGTGTCAATGCGAGCGGCGAGTATAAGGTGGAGATTTACCGCTTGGGCTGGTACAACGGCGACGGTGGCCGGCTCATCACAGATCAGGAGGGAGAGTCGCCGCAGAGCCAGTCCGGTGCCAGTCCGTCCGGCCAGTATAACATGGTGGAGTGTGACTGGGAGGTCACGGACGAGGTGGAGGTCGGTGATGACTGGGTGACCGGCCTGTACTATGCGTGGGTGAAGGAGACATCCGGGAACGGTGCGTACGCCCATCCGTTTGTGGTGAAGAATTCGGAGCCGTCTGCGGATATCGTAGTCCAGCTCCCGATTGCCACACAGCAGGCGTACAATGACTGGGGTGGCAAATCCTTGTATGGATACAACAGTAATGGTGGGCCGTCGGACGCGGTGTCCCATAACCGGCCGTATGAGCGGCCGTTCTCCAAGCACCTGAACTGGGCGACGCATCTGATCCGGTGGCTGGAGAGCGAGGGGTACAGCGTCGAGTATATGTGTGATTATGATGTGGATCAGGAGCCGGACCGGTTGCAGGAGCATGTGATCGCGATCAGCTCCGGGCACGATGAGTACTGTTCGGAGGATCAGTACGATGCGTTCATGGATGCACGGGGCGAGGGCGTCAACCTGGCGTTCATGGGGGCGAACATCTTCTACTGGCGGGTCCATTTCGAGGATGATGGCCGGACCATCAACTGTCCCAAGGTGGATTCACAGGATCTGTTCCGGAATATCGGGAAGCCTGAGGCTGACCTGATGGGGATGGCCAGCTGGGGGTCTACATTGGGAGATTCTGGGTTGAACGGGATGAATCAGGACCTGCAGGTGGATGGTGAATCGACGGATCATGACTGGATGGAGGATACCGGGTTCAGCTCCGGGGATACGGTGGTCGGTGTGGTCGGGGATGAATGGGCCTGGGTCAATACGGGACATGAGCCGGATGACTACACCCGGTTCTTCCATTACGAGGGGTCAGAAAGCCGGGACCCCGGGCAGGGCGGTGACCAGCCCTGTGACG
>CAZCWR010000017.1:0-16618 GCA_964502455.1 uncultured archaeon
GGCGACTACGGACTGGCGGAACCCGGACGACACCGAAGACCAGACGACCGACACGCTGGCAGTCGAGGTTACGGAGAATCCGGTCCAGGATGTGCCGGAAAACAGTGTGAACGGGACGGTCCCGGCCGGTGGGTACAGTGAGGTCGGAAACGTGACAGTGGATTCGATCGGTAACACGGACCTGACGGATGTCAATTATAGTTGTGTGGATGGGAGCGGTGCGGTCTGTGACGATAACGGTATCAACACCAGTTTCCGGCCGGAAGCGACGAATGTCGGAAGTATCATACCGGGCGAGAACCAGTCAGTCGCGGTCAATGTCTCGGTGCGGGACCAGTACCCGGCCGGGAACTATACCGGGACATTGAACGTGTCCTCGAGTGGCGGTCACGAAACGGTGGACGTGAACGTGGAGGTGCCGGTGACACGGTCCTGGAATCTGATTCCTGACGTGTCGAACCCGTCAGAGACGGAGTGTTTCGGGAACACGGAGAATACGCTGGCCTGTACCGCGGCGCTGGAGAATACAGGGAACGCTCCGATCAACCTGAGTATCACGCCGCAGGCGGTGAACAACACAAACGTCTCGAACACGTCGTTCGAGATCCCGCTGGCTGCCAACGAGACGTTTGATATTCGGTTCAATACGAGTGCGGATCAGACTGTAACCCACGAGGCGACGTACAACGTGTCTGCGGATAACGATGACGCATTGACGCGGTGGCGGTCGCTGGACGTGACCGTGTTCCCGGCGCAGGAGCCGGACATCAATGTATCAGTCATACCGGCTGAGTTCATGCAGAACGGGACGGCCCGGATCCTGGCGAACGTGTCCTCGGGCACTGAGTTTCCCATCACTGGTGTGACGGCGAACGTGACGGTACCGGAGGGCGTTGAGTTCGAGACGGGGATGTCAGAGATCGAAACGTACGGGAATGTCAGCCTGTACCGCCTGTACTACCCGAATGGGACGGGAACCGGTGCGGCGAACACGACGACGGTTGGCCAGTACAACGTGTCCGTGACCGCGGAGGACCAGGTCGGGAATGACGGTCTGGAAGAAGATAATTTCACGGTGACCACGTTCATCAATGATACCCTGATTTCGTACAAGGAGCTGTACCAAGATTCAAACCGGTACTGGGCGGGGGATCCGGTCACGGTGTTTTACGAGCTGTCCGATCTCTTCGGGGACGGCCTGTCCGGGGCGTCTGTCAATTTCACGTTGCAGCACCAGTCCGAGCCGCTGCAGTTCCGGCAAACCGGATTCACGACGGGATCGTCCGGACAGCCAGGGAATACACCGAGTTTCGACCTGAATCCGGACTACCCGGTGGGACTATACCAGCTTATTGCGAACGCGACGTGGTTCGATGCGGCACTTGGACGGACTGAATCTATTGATTCAACGTATTCGTTCGCGGTGGAACGGGAAGGACTGCTGGACGTACAGTGGGACGCCGGTGCGGTCTGGCATCCTGAGGCGAACATGTCGGTGTACGCCACGGTCAGTGAGGGCGGTGTCCTGACCGATCCGGACGATATCACGTTGACCGTGTACGATCCGGACGGTAACGTGTTCTTCGAGAAGGATAGTTCCGAATGGGACCAGCAGGCGGAGGGCATTTACCGGACGTGGGAGGAGATACCGGAGGAGGATAGTGTTGACCTGGGAGCGTACTGGGCCAGGATCGAGGTAGAGGGCGCAGGTGATCGGACGGTCGAGTTCCAGTCATTCCGTATCGCGGACGAGGAGGTGGCGAAGGGACCTGGACCATTCGACCTGAATATCTCGCTGCGGGAGCAGGAAGTACCGCAGGACGACTATCTTGATTTCAACCTGTCGTTCATCAATATGGGGCCTCAGGAGGGGGATGTGAAGCTCACATACTGGGTGGAGGACAACGGGACGACGTACGACCACGTGTCCGAATCCATCTTTACGCCGTCCAACCAGACGATTGTCGTGCCGCGGAACGTGTTCATCTTCAGCAATCAGCCGACCGGGAGTTACACGCTCCACGCAGAGATCGAGCCGCTGGGACAGACCAGTGCACCGACCGCGGAGGCAAGTGAAACGTTTATGGTCCAGGACGGGGAAGAAGCACCGGAACCACCAGAACCAGACACCGTCATAGACGAGACGACTGAGACCCGGCGACTGCCGCCGGAGCCTGGGCCGCCGGAGCCACCGGAGCCGGTACACGCGAATATATCGATCGTGGACGCACCACGAACTATCAACCTGGTGCAGGGGACGCCAGAACATATCTCCGTGACGGTCGCGAACACCGGCGAACGCCAGCTGGACAACCTGTCATTGAGTCTGGTCGGGAACCCGCCGGAAATCACTGTTACGATCACGCCTGAGGAAGCGGATGCGTTGCCGACAGAGCAGACCGAGACGTTCGCCGTTGGACTGGACCCTGCCAGCGATGCGGCACTGGAGACATATAACGGGACGTTCGTCGTGTCCTCGGCCCGAACAAACCAGCAGCGTGACGTGACTATACAAGTGTTCGAGTCGATGGAGGAGAAGATACAGGCCGAACTCAAGCGGCTAGAACGGCGGACGGACAGTATCGAAGCTGAACTCGGGCATATGGAGAATCAGGGTATCGACGTGTCAGATCTCCGGGTGCAGACGGAGGAAATCAGGACGCGGCTGAACAATGTCCGGACCAGTCTCGAACACGACGCACCGGAAGAGGCACTGCAGGGTCTGGAGGATGCCGAGGAACAGATAGCGCGGGTCGAACAGAAGATGGAACAGAAGTCGGCACCGGAACGGCTGGAGGTCTTTGAACTGTTACCGGCAGTTATCGGTGGTCTTGCGCTGCTGGCAGTGATCCTGGTCGTATTCTACCTGGTTCAGGTCCGGGATGTGAAGCCGTGGGAGGCAGTTCAGGACCGGCTGCACAATGCAGCACTGGAAGCGAAGAAAAAGCAGATGAAGGAACAGGAAGATCTGGAGGAAGAGAAACGCAAGGCGAAACGCCTCATCGAACTCGTGGAGGCACAGCACGAGGAAGGCATCATGGACGACGAATCCTACCGGGAGATGAAACAGTCCGCCGAAGAAAAGCTGCGGAGAATCAATAAGAAGCTTGAAGGACAATCATGACAGCGGGGAATACACGGGTGAACAGGGGACATGCGGGGCGCACGAGCCGTGGCGCTGGCAGGAAGATGACCGTACTCACGGTGCTGCTATTCTTGATCGTCGTGACAGGTACCGGGTTCAACTTTGGTTTGTCCCCGGCGAGTGCGGACAAAGGTGTACGAGCGCCAGGCGAACAGTTCTTCGTCTCATTCTATCTCGTGACTCAGGAGACGAATCCGGTCGATGTTGGCATCGACGTGAACGATGCCGATATCAATACGGTCAGCGATGACCGGCAGCACAACTTCTCGGAGCAGTTCTGCGGCGACTGCGTCGAATTCCTGAACGCTGGGGGAAGGATGGAAAACGAGGGGGCTACGGGTGATATCGAGCAGTGGAAAAACATCGAGTTCTTCGTAAATGTGCCGGAACACGCCGAGCCCGGATACCACGCGCTGGAAGTGACACCACAACCACAGCGAAGTGGCGGTGGGGGTGGTGTCGAAGTCATCTCCAGTGTCTCGTTCCCGGTCACGTACCGGGTACCGGGAAAGGCGATCCGTGACGGTGAGATCCTGGGGGTACACGCCGGTCGGAACATGAACGGTCGGCAGCGTATCATTACCACGTTTCACAACACCGGCACTGTCACCATGGAGGTGGATGGCGCAGTCACTGTCAACACCACGGACGGGAACCAGACAATCCGGGCCGGCACGAAAACAGTACAGCCCGGAGAAACAGCCCGGTTCACTGCCTACGTGGACACCGATGACTTGGCAGGGTACACGGATACTGATAACACAGGTCCAGTGCAGGATACGTTCACAGTGTATGCCTCCGCCGATTACAGTACCGGTGACACCCGGTACGCGACATCACTGCGTCCGACCGAACCGGTGACAGTGCAGGCCGCGGCGGTCCAGGAGGATACCGCGGGCCGTGTATGGTCCACGTATGCACTTCTCTTTGTACTTCTCATCCTATCAACCCTTACGACGTGGAAGGTGGTGACCTATGCACGGACATAACCCGCTCAGCATGCTCCATCACGTAGACGCCCGGGCCGGACTCGCCGTATTCAGCGTTATACTGGCCGCGACCATGCTGGCATACCCTGCATCGACCGAACAGGCCCGGCACAGTATGGGCGTGTACGTCAATTCCTCGGCCGAGGACCTGTCAGTCGGCCTCTCCCTCGACCGGGACACACTGGACTTCGGTAGCGTCCCACAACAACGACTGAAAGTCAGCAAAGAACTCACCGTGGAAAACACCCGTGAGTACCCGGCCACCGTCCACCTCCGTGTCACCGGAAATATCAGTGACTACCTTGCCCTGTCGAAAGACAGCGTCCACCTGGAACCGGGGGAGGCATACACCACTGATATCACGTTACAGGCAATGGGGTCGATGGCGACCGGCTATCACAGCGGCGAACTCGTGGTGTACGCCCGCCGCCCACTGTACCAGATTGTCTTGGGAACAGCACAACGAACCGGCTGACTGGTGCATAGCATGAAACAACACACGGTACGACTCGTTGCTGTAACCGCTGCCTGTATCCTCCTGGTGCTTCCAATCGCTGCCGGCTCTGGCGTCAGCCTCGGCGTAGAACACAAACAACAGGCCTCCCTGTTACTCACTACTGAAGAAACGACCGCGGACCGCCCCAAGGCCTGGGGCGCAGAACTCCACAATGAGGGGAGTACCGCATTCACCGGTCGCATCCGGCTGGACGTACTGGACGCGGACAACACCACCCTATTCCGCACGTGGTCCGACCCGGTGCAGGTCGAACCCGGCGCATTCGCCGCCCGCGAACTTATATACTACGATCCGTCCCGTTCCGGCAATCTGACTGCCCGCATCGTCGCACACTACGGGACAGAACGCATCACAAAAACAGCACCGTTTACAACCACACCGCAGGACACTCGGCAGGGATTCGAGGTTGCACACGCCTGGACGGACGATAATACTGTCAACCTGCGCGTGACTGCACCGCCGGATGTGGACACCTACCATGTTTCAGTCAACGACGAGGCTACCCGCCGGTTCACCCAGAAGGAGATCACGAACCACGGTGGCACACAGGTCGTATCACTCGACTACAATCCGCCGATTACCGACACGGAACAGGCACAGGTCACGATAAGTTCACCTGAAGGAGAGTATCATTATACCGAGGAGGTGGAACTGCGGCGACCGACTGGGTGGGTTGACCGGGTAAAACAGTGGCTGACTGTACTCATCGAAAACACCGTTATCATGTAGTTTCGATGTGAAAATACGCGTTTCCACGTGAAAAACGATATAAAAAGAGACGCGTATGGGTATACATGGGCGGGACCGGCGATCTGGCATCACGAATTCTCACATGTCTCGAGGAGAAGCCACGGTCGATCTCGGAGATCGCACGAGAGCTCGATGAGGAAAAGTACGAGGTCTCCAAGAAAATCGAGGTCCTGGAAGAGCGCGGCGACATCGACACCTACCGCGTCGGCCGCTCAACTGCCTGTATCCTCGCCGACGGCAACGATGATGACGCAGACGACGATCACAGCAGCGAAGATGTCGCGGAAACCGTCCAGAACGCCGTAGAATCCGGCACATCCGAACCCTCTAATGATGTTCGTGATGAACGAACAGTCTCTGAAGGGTCTCAGGAATCTCGTAATACAGCGCCGCACACGCCGGAACCGCCGGAAGATCCGGAGGGCGATGGCGGCGACGGACCGGGTGAGGAGCCGGATCCGCCGTGGGACGAGGATCCGGAAGACTGGTTCAGCCGGGAGGCGCCGGACGATATGGATGACCCGTTCCGCAACGATGTCTCGGCGGACCAGCAGTCCGAGGTCCGGTCCCGGTACAATGCTGATATACCGAATACGACATCCACGGGGCAACCTGCGGCAGGTAATCGGCTTGATGCCCGGAAGAAGCGGCAGAACCCGTATGTCCAGCCGGAAACCCCTGGGGTATCGCCGGGGAATCCGGCGAAATCCACGCATACCGGGCAGCACAGGCAGGGTGGTCGGTCTCCACACACTGGAAACGGGCCGCGGACGATCGGCATCGTGTCGGGGAAGGGTGGTGTCGGGAAGACCGTGGTAACGTTGAACCTG
Source organism: uncultured archaeon (assembly GCA_964502455.1). Taxonomy (GTDB): domain Archaea; phylum Nanohalarchaeota; class Nanosalinia; order Nanosalinales; family Nanohalalkaliarchaeaceae; genus Nanohalalkaliarchaeum. Next base: position 6,232 of record CAZCWR010000017.1, read on the forward strand.
GGCGCGGCGATGATCGATTTCGGGGAGAACGTGATCGTGATCGATGCGGACGCGGAGATGCCGAACGTTGGGCTGCATCTCGGCATGTATACGCCGCCGACATCGCTGCAGCAGGTGGTGGAGCAGGATATGCATATCATGTCGGCGATGCAGGTGGACAAGGATTCTGGGCTGCGGGTTATCCCGACGTCGCTGGGGCAGGAGCCGGTGCAGGCGCACGTGGATACCGCGATTAACATGCTGCCGGATGAGTACCACGTGCTGATTGATTCGCCGCCCGGTATGGAGCGGCCGACAGAGCGCGTCATCGAGACGTGTGACGACCTGATATTCGTGACGGTGCCAGAGATTCCGGCGGTGACGGACACGTTCAAGCTGTACCAGAAGGCGCAGGAGCGCGGGAAGAACGTGCTAGGTGCGGTCGTGAACATGTACTCCAGTCCGAAGAAGCATCTGTCTGTCGCGGAGGTGGAGAAGACGCTGGAGATACCGGTGCTCGGCGTGGTCGAGCAGAGCAAGGTGATCCAGCGCAGTATATTCGATACGCAGCCCGCGGTCTCCATGAGTCCGCATGCGAAGCCGTCGCGGTCGTTCAAGCAGATCGCGGCCGATATCACGGGGAACCAGTACGATCCGTCTGTCATCGACCGGATCAAGGGGTTGCTGCCATGAACAAACGAGCGCCAGTACTCCTTGCACTGGGTGTGCTCCTCTTCAGCACAGGCGCTGCAGGCGTCTCGGTCGATACGTCCGTCCAGCCAGACAGCACGCTGTGGCACAGCGAGGACTTCGAGGTCACCGCGACCTGCGGCGAGACCTCGGACCAGTACACGGTCTACATTGAAAACATCACGCGCGGCGACAAGGAAGCGTATGGCGACCCTGGAACAGCGGTCGAGTTCGCGCGTGACGGCAACACGTACCTCCTTGACGGCGCGGACCTCCGTTCCTTCCTGGACGAACGGTACGGATATACTACAGGTAAATACACGTTCTTCACGCGCTGCGAGAACGATAATGATGTAGGGGTTTCGAAGCAGTCGCTGACCGTGGAATCACTGGTCGCGACCCTTGAACACGATCTGAAAGATGCGTACTACGCCGGATCACAGGCCAACCTGTCGCTCGCGCTGCAGAAAGAGGGGGAGGGCAGCCCGGTCAACATCGGTGCAAACAGCGATCCCCAGCCCACGTTCACACTGTTGATGGACGGTGCGGAACGTGATGTATCAACATATTATGACGGGTCAGGCCGGTACTGGGTTCTCAACACGGACGTCCCGAACGAGCCGGGGGCCTACGACGTCGAGATCCGGGCCGCACACGATGGAGCAACCGCCACCGTGACAGAGACGGTGACGGTCAAGGACACGCTCCGGTTCGGCACCGCGCTTGACAGTACACAGGTTGACCCCGGCAGCACCATTACGCTGACCACAGAAGCCATATACCGTGGAGAGCGCCTTGCGCTGGACGCTGACGATATCGCGGTCACGTTTGATGGTGATACGATCAATGACCGCGTCACGCTGCAGGATAAATCATCTGACGGGTCGACGTTCGCCGTGGATCTGCCGGAGAAGACGCCGGGCACATACAGCATGTCCGTGGAGCTTGTCCGTGATGATACGCCGGCCGCGGAGGATACGCACACCGTCAGTCATCCGGTGCCGGTCACCGGCACGTTCCAGCAGGGGAACGAGCTGATCCCGTACGAGATGACGTTCACGCAGGACGGTGATACGAAACAGGAGCTGAGTGGTGACGGCGCATATGATACGGCGCTCGCGCCTGACTACTACAATATGAGCCTCGTGTTCCCGGACGCGGAACTCCTATTCCAGAATACAGTGGTGGATGGCTGGGAGGATGCCATGCGGTACCGGTCGTACGACGGGAATCACGTCCCGGGCCTGTCCGTCGCCGGGCTGTACGCGTACCGGACCGCACTGGACTATGATGCGGTGGATTTGACGTTACAGTACGATGCAAGTCGCGTTGACAGCCTGGAGGACCTGGTCGTCTACCACTGTGACGGCTGGAACATGGGTGGCGCGTCCTGTTATGGGTCCTGGCGGGAGGTCGCTGCGTCATTTGATGATGTGGACAGCGAGGTGACGCTGGCCGGCAGTGAAGGTGCGTACGCCGTCGGTGAGCGTGACCGGCTTAGCATCCGGCACTCGGCCGGTGATATCCGCAGCAGCTATACGCCGGATCAGGAAATCTCGTTCACTGGCCTCGTGCGCGACAGTGACGGGAACCGTGTCGGGAACGCCTCCGTCACGATGACGGTGGACGGAGCAGATACCAGCGAGACGACCGGGACCGGTACGAAGGGCACGTTTGCATTCGCGTTTGACGTACCGGATGAGGCCGGGACGTATACGGTGGATCTCACAGTAGACAAGGGACTGTACCGCGACGCGTCCACCTCGCTCACGTTCGACGTGGAGCGACCGGCAGCCGTCGACATCGTGACCCCGCAGAACGTGAAGATGCAGGCGAACACCACACGGAATGTCTCGTTCTACGTGGAGAACACCGGATATACGACGATCAAAACACTGGAACCGCAGCTGGATATCCCGTTCCTTTCTGATTTTGCGCTTGACACGGAGCAGTTCCGGTCTGGTGAGAACCGGGAGGGCATACTCGTGCTGGACGTCCCGGCCAACGCCTCCACGGACACCTATACCGCTGAAATCGGTTTTGGGTTCCGTGACGAGACCGTATCAGACACGTTTGGCCTCACGGTAGAGGCGCTTCCAGAAGAGGAACTTACAGGGCAGAACGCCTCGTCCGAGACCACAGTCGGGATGATCTCCCGGTCACTGCCGTCGTTCTCGGGTATGGATGTATCAATGTCCGGGGTGTTACCGGATACAGACGACTGGTTCCAGAACGCGGTCCTCGGAATCATCCTGTTCCAGGTCGGGATCGTCGTGTTCTTTACGGTCCGTGGCCGAATCGGCGGTGGACCGGCCGAACGGGATGAGGTGATCCGTACCGTGAACGACATCAAACAGGATGTCGGTGGTCGGACCGGTGATGCCCTCTCCGCTGCCCCAAACACGGTAACCGTTCACCGGCGGAATGATGACGTGGAACGAGACCATGTGATGCGGACCATGTCTCATATAAAGAGTCAGATCGCTCCGGAACGCTGATAGTGTGACTCGCCCGGCCAGGTGGGCGGTCGTTCAACGGTTCGTGATTAGTTTCTTCCGATCCCACCAATATATGTTTGATGGCGACAAAGGGATTATTGTTCTTCTTCCGCGGTATAATCGGTCTCCATCCCCATCAGTTCCATGATCTTCCCGACCAAGCCTCCCCGTCCCCGCTTCAGGTACGGCATGTTGGAATGTGGATTCTCCACCACCTTGTACCCCTTTGGTCTGGACGGCAATGCACCTTCTGGCCGCTTCGAGAAATAATAGATGGTACGATCACCTTCCTCGTCCTTGTGCAGCCAGTATGTATCCCCCTTCGCGTTCGTGTACTTGTATGGTCCAAGCAACCCCATTGGATACACCTGTAGTATGTTCTATATTCAGTACACGCATACTGTCCCGTGTTATGCGGCTCCGCGTTACTCCTTGTCCATCCTGCGGAGCAGTTTCGGACGCCGGTTCCGCTTCTCACGAATATAGTAGTATGTCCCGACCATCAGCACTGCCACCACAACGGCACCAATCAGCAGCAGGTACAGTGGCCGGACGAGCGGCGCCCGCACAACCAGCTGTTCGCTTCGCAGCTTGAAAAGCATTTGGTACGCCGTCCCGATCTGGCTGCGAGCCGTCTCCATCTGGTTCCGGGCAGCATCAAACTCCTCCGCATCGATGTGGTCATAGATCTCGGCGACAGTGGTCTGCGCTGCCGCCAGGCGCTCGTGGGCATCTGTCACATCCAGTCCCGTGGCTTCGGCATCGTCCAGTTCCTGCGTCAGGTCCTCAAGCATCAGTTCCAGCCGATCCGCTTCGCCCCGAAGCTGTGCCGCCGTCAACGCTGGGACGACATTGACCTCGATCTCGCCGCTCCGACTCAGCCTGTTCGATGACACACTGTAAGTGATACGGTGCGGGCCACGCACGTCCTCTGGGGTAGAAGCGGTCAGCATGAAGGTGCGTGACTGGTTTGCCGGGATCGCGAACTGGATTTTCGGATCATACTCTAGGGCCATATTTTTCGGACTCTGGAGCACCAGCTCTATGTTCCGCAGCGTTGCCTCACCTGTATTCTGGATCTGAATCGGAATCGAGGTCGTTCCACCCTGCTCCAGTTCAACACTGCGCGGCACATCGACCGTCCATCCCGGCGTCTTTGGCTCCGGTTCTGGCTCCGGTTCTGGCTGCAGCGGGGGCAGGTACCGGACGCGGGTCCGTTCGATGATGATCGGATCGGGATTCATGTCCACATCTGGTTCTGGCTCTTCCAATACGATCAGGTGTCGCGTCGTCTGTAGCCGGGTACCGCCCATCTCCGCCTGCATCCGCAGCGTATACGTCCCGGTTTCATGCGGCGTATGCCGGTACTCCCGACCCATGTGCGTACCGGGCTGTAACGTCCCGTTCGGACCGGGATAAGTGTATTGTAACGTGTTATTGGTGTCATACACTTCAATGTCGAACGTCCCATCAAGCGGGACGGTTCCTCGATTCGCGATCTCTGCACTAATTGTGATCGACTCCCCGATCCTGATGAACTGGTCGAAATCAAACGACGAGATCTCTGCCGCACTGTCGCCATCAATTGACACCGACAACCGGGGATCTGTCGTCATCAGACCGGTCAGCCCGCCACTTCCCAGCACATACGCCAGCCCCAGCACCGCGACGACCCCGGCGACAACAAGCACAAACCGCAGCCACTCCCCGCTTTCCTGCCCCATACCTACACTGTGCGGCGCCGCACCACATAAAACTACCGTTCACCGCCAGAACGCGTGAATACATGGAGAATACACGTATATTCTCGCTGTACTCTCGAAGGATTACGATACGGCATCCGTCGTCTCGAATCGGTGTGCGATGCTGTCCAGGTAGGACCGTACCTCGTTCAGCGGTACAATGTAGTTCCCGGTCGCCGGATCACGCTCCAGGTTCCGGGACTCCACCACCCATCCACGCTCCAGCAGGTTAAACAACAGGTGGATGTCCTCATCCTGCCGCGTCTGCTGCTCGAACAGGCCGACGCCATCATCAAACGACAGCAGGTACAGGTCGCTCAACAGTTCCAGCGTCTTCTCCGGCAATACTACCCCTGTACTCTTCATGCACTCGGCGATCCGCTGGATATGATCATCGATGAACGTTCCATCTGGATCGCGCTCAGCTGCCGGGAACATGCTGTGGAGGCTCCGTGTTACAAGGGTCTCCGTCGTCTCCTCCAGCTGCTCCCGCCGACTCTTCCACCGGAAATACTGGTCTTCCTGCTCCATCAATTCGGTCAACTGCGCATTCCGTGACACCAGGATCGACGATATAAACCCCATATGGACGACAGTCCAGAACGGCAGCGCCGGCCGGTACAGCTGTACCCGGTTCCTGCGTTCGTCCGCCACACACATCACGTCCCGCCAGTCCTCCCATGTGAACAGGTCTGCCATCAACGATCCGGAAAACAGCTGCTCCCGAACCTCCTGCTTCAACTCCTTCAACGTATACTCATGCATGAAATTACTGTACGACGCCTCTACCTTGGCAGTCTCACCTCGCACATCGTACTCCGGAAACCGCTCACGCAGACCTAAGAACGCAACCAGCCCCTCTACCAGCCACTCCTTGTTCAACGCATACTGCCGCCCCACATCATTGATGACATCCGCCTCCCGCAACCGCCAGATATACCCGGTATCCTCCTTGAACCAGTTCCCGGCCATCCGCGGAATCTCCTCCTGCCGCAACGACGCCGCACTACTCAACTCCTTCTCCGTCAAATCCCGCAGCATATCACTCACACTGCGCGGCCCCTCCAGCAGGTACAGCTTCATCAACTCCTCCATCGACCGTGCCATACTATACCTGTACCATTGTACGGCCGCCCTCTTTAGCCTTACCATCCAACAAGATACACGAATACTGAAATACACAGATACGAAACAAGGGCGTGCATAGACGCGGTACCAAATAAGGGTCGGCCGGCCCATGAGCAGCCAGAACTAGCGCAAATCTGATCGCTGGAGCCCCCTCCACGGCAGAAGTACAGGAAAAGTATAGGAATATCATCGTTAACACATAAATTTCGCCGATCCGCAGAACCGCAGCCTGTGATCGCGATACCCTACATTCGTCGCCAACAGATAGCAACAAACACACTGTCTTCCTTTTAAATAAACGGCGTCGATCTGCAGAACTCGCCGTTTAGCGGATGTAATGGCGATCCTGGTCAAACAGATCCATCGCACGGTTTTCGCGGCGCTGGTCGATGTAAAGGGCGTAATGGCTGCAGACGGAGGTTCTGCACCCCATCTATAGGCGACCACTGCAGGCAGTTCGCCTGTAATACACCTGTACATTTTATGTATTGGGGTACTGGTGTAGTACAGCCGTATACCTCAATGCAAGCACCAATGGCACCAGGCTCTGGAGGTCTGGTCGTGGCTGTACGTGTGCCTGCGTCTCTATGCTCCACACTGAGGACTAGAGGCTGCCGCTACAAGCACCCTGGTCTCCTATATCCGATCGCATATCCGTGCCAGACGCCGTACAAATCACCGGTAAGAGCACCTGAAGAGCTCGTTTCGCGACACCCTGCGGCCGGGGTCTGCTGAGTGACCCAGGGTCGATTTACCCCGTGTTTCCGAATATATCGGACAGGAGTTTCCCTGAGCAGGCAGAATATAGGAGAAAACTATTGTTGGATCGATTTTCGCGAAATTTCGAAATTTTCCGATTTACTATGTAATGAGTAACATAGTAATCGACTATTATGGACAAAAATGCTCTATATAAACGGTTTTCGATAGTTTCAGTATCCCTTGAAGAAAGGATATTCGCTGCTATTGACGGTTTTTCGCTATTTCCGATATAGGTGTATAACTCCTCAATTCCAGTGGTTTTGTTTATAAATAAATCCTGTAGCAGATCTCAACTTAGAGGAGTTATTACTGTAGTACCTTTATGTTTGAATATGAGTTAATGTAGTGACCCATATATTATCCGTGTATTTCTCAGCAATTGCAGTATAGTATCTATATATACTCCCTGTGCACGTGTTTTTTCCGGGTCGTTCGACGTTTACCCTACCTATCGTACGAGGAGGTGCCGACTTCCGCCCTGTTTTCCTTTTAAACAAACGGCGTATGAAACTCTGTTTCCTGCTGTTAGCGCCTCTTACGCACCCTGCATCCGATTTCCTCAGCAGGCCGACGTAACCGGTGAAAGCCCGGAAAACACCGTATTTAGCGCCTGAAAGTGGTTTCTGTAGGGGTCTGTGGAGGGGTGGCACACACCAGCCTAATACGTGTACAGGTCCGGATCCATGCAGGTTCTGGGCGAAGTCCTGGCGCCTGTGCAGGCCGTGTATGGCGCGTAAACCAGAGAATACAGGGATACTATTTATGTACCCACATATTAGAAGCGTCTAATAGGGTGGATGTGCTGCAGAAGTGCTTGGTGGTGCCTCCTGGCGCTGCGTCCGACTCATCGATCACACCCTAATACACATGTAGTATTACTGTACTGGCTGGCGTTTGAGGCTGCGCGCTGTAGTGTTACGGTGTCATAGTGCTGGTGTGTGGAGGCGTACAGCGCAGGCGCAGGATTTGGCAGGATGCCTGCATGTGCCGGTAGAGGGTCGTTTATGGATAGAGTATGTGGATAGTATCGCTGTATCGGCGAGGCGTAGGGGACTCATATTGTCCGGTGTGCTGTGGTGTGCCGGACCGCAAGAAATCACTCGGTAAGTATAGCTATATTCTGACCTGGTGTGTGGATAGGACGAGTGCAGCGGGCGACGGCGGATGTGTGGTTTACCCGGATAAATATACGGGTGGTTTGGTATCCCTGCACCTGTCTGTCTTAGGTACGGTTATTTGTGAGACAAACCTATGCGGCCTCCAGGGGGTTTTTGCAGGGGGGTGTAACTGCGTGACGGTTGAACCGGTGGTTATAAATGGGAGTACGTGAATACCTCGGTACAGGTGAATACTGTGGAAAAGGAACTGACGGTCGGTGACTTTGTGTTACATAAGGGGGCGTTGAGTATCTTGCTGGAGCTCGGCGTGGAGAATAAATCGTTCAATGATCTGAAGGAAAGTTCAACTATACTTGTTAGCCCCAATACCTTATCGAAGCGGTTGAAGGAGGCGCAGGGGCTTGGACTGGTTGATAAGGTGATCGGCGAGGGGCGTGGGACGCGGTCCACGATCGATTACACGTTGACGGATACTGGTGACCGGTTGATCGCGCAGTTTGAGGATGTGAGCGATCAGTACTTTGATCTCAAGAATGAGATGCATAATCTCCGGGAGAAGATGTACGAGAAGGAGGAGGAGATCCGGAAGATGCTCGCGGAACAGGCGGACCAGAAACTTGAGGAATTCCAGAAAAAGGAAGCGGAAGCACAGCAGACATCCGACGAACCAGAGCAGGATACTGAAGCGAACACGGGTGAGGCGGATGAAGCAGCAGACGACGTCGAGGAAACGGAAAAGGAATCAGCCGAACCGGAGGAACCAACAGAACCGGACGACGCTGACGAAACACCCGGGGATGAGACAGCGGATCAGGCCGAAGAACCGGAAGACACCGCACCGGACGATGCTGACGAAGCAAATACGGACGAACCAGCATCCGATGAGCCGGAAGAACCGGCTGAACCGGCTGAACCGGAAGAATCTCCGGACGCCGAACCGGCATCAGAGCCTGAACCGGAGCCGGCGGGTGAGTCTGAGGAGGCTGTCGAGGCAGAGTCAGACACGTCCGAACAGTCTGATGCGGGAGAAGAGGTGCCTGCTGAGGAGCCAGAAGATGCCGCTGAGCCGGAGGAACCTGGTGTGACGGAGGAAGTTCCCGATGATACGTCCGAGGAGTCTGCTCCTGGACCGTCTGATGAGGTTGATTACGATGCGGTCGTACAGGCTGATGTGGGGGAGGTCAAGGGGCAGATCCGGGAACGTGATCTTGATGTGCAGAAGGTGCTGGATGCCGAGAAGCGGAATCAGAACCGGGAGGAGCTGGTGTCATTCCTGAGCGACCTCATTGAGTCCGTGGAACTGGATGAGGAGACTGTGGATGCTGATACGGAAACTGGTCCAGATGGGTCTGCTGATGAGGATACGGAGAAGCGGCAGCAGGAGATCCAGGATTTGAAGAATGAGCTGAACCTGTGACGCGTGAAGTTCCTTTTTAAGCCAGTGCCGCCATTACTGGTAGTATGCTGGAGGTCGCCATCTTTGAGGACGTGTTTCTTGAGCATATCCTGGTCGCGATGGCGCTTGGGATACTGGTGGGGATGGAGCGGGACGGTGCGCCGGGCAACAAGTTTGCCGGTGTACGGACGCTTGCCCTGCTGTGTGCAGGTGGTGCGCTGTCTGTCCTGATCGGGCGTGCTGCCGGGTCGGTGCTGCCGATTATCGTGTACCTGGTGCTGGGAAGCCTGTTTTCCCTTGTCGTGGTATCTCTGCGGGTGTGGACGCATCAGGATGAACTGGGGCTGACCACGTCGGTGATGGTGTTTCTGGTCGCCGTGGTGGGTGTACTGGTCGGGTATGACTACCTGTTTGAGGCGGTTGCTACGACGTTGATCGCGGTATTTTTGTTGACGGAGAAGAAGTCGCTCACGACGTATGCGAACTTGTTGACGGCGAAGGAGATCTCTGATGCGGTAAAACTGGGGATTCTGGCCTTGGTATTGTATCCGGTCTTACCGCCTGAGCCGATTGATCCGTGGGGTATCTTGTATCTCCGGAAAGGTCTGTTATTCATGATTTTCATCCTGCTCATCCAGTTCGCCGCGTTCGTCTCACTGAAGTGGCTGCGGTCCAGTATCGGGTTCCTGTTCGCTGCGGGGCTTGGTGGGATCGTCAGTTCACTGGCGGTGGTGACATCAATGTGCCGGTTTGCGAAAGAACAGGATCTGGCCGATGTGGCATGTGTCGGGGCGATCATGGCGATCATCGCTGCCATCGTCCGGAACGGTATCTTCGCGGTCGTCCTCGGGACAGGGATGCTCGAGTATATTCTGGCTCCGTTCACAGTCGCAGTCGTGATTGGCATACTGTTTGCTCTGTACTCCTATGACCGGGCAGACGACGTGGGAGACGTGACACTCGGTGCGGAATCACCGTTCTCGTTCATGTCCGCGTTCAAGTTTGGCGTCCTGTTCCTGTCCATCCTCCTGGTCGCGGAACTCGCACAGGACGTATCACAGCTCGGTGTCTACG
>CAZCWR010000018.1:0-16034 GCA_964502455.1 uncultured archaeon
CATATCCAGATCAGGGAATACATCGTCCTGTTCGGCCTGCCGGTACGTATCTTCGTCCACGAGTTCCGTCGCCCGGTATGCGAAGTCACTGTCCGCATCCTCCTCTGCCGGGACCTTTTCGTACAATCGGAACCGATCCTCCGACTGGTTATACGTACTGACAACCCCGTCGACCTGCCCAGTCCGCAGTTCCTGATATCGGTCCTCTCGCGTCATTGTTGTTACTGTATTGTAACTACATGTATTTAAATCTTTCGGACCTTTCCGCAGTTTCTTTAAAAACTATTTAAAGATAGGTGGCTATATGCCAGGATCAGATTTTGCGGCGAGCAGTACGGACAGAGGATTTACGGGGTGCGTTCGTCTATTTTGCCGAGGCGTTCGCCGATCTCCAGCCAGGACCACCCCCAGATCACGGCTTCGAAGGCGCGCACCCAGTCGTCCTGTTCCTTGAAGTGGGCGGTGTCCTGCAGGTAGGCCGCAGCATTCTCCAGCAGTTCTGCGCCGTCATCGTCTGTGGCAGAAACAGCTTTCAGTCGGCCATCCAGTTTCTCCGCCCATTTCTCTGTCTCTTCCACCAGTTGTTCGTGTGTCGTCTGCTGGGCCACATCACCTGTATCGTCGTTGTCTGCCATAGTACATCATCCTGTGCTAGAGTGTGTCGAGACGTTCCTGTTCGTTGTCGCTCAGGTCACCGGGGACGATGATGGAGCACGGAACGTCGAACATCTCTGCCCCCTCCCGGAGTTCATCTACGGTACCGTACCGGATGATACGATCCGTAGTACCCAGTTCGGAGCAGGCCACGACATCTGTATCTGCTGCGAGGCGGCCTGCAACGAGGTCCAGTGCCTCACCCATTTCCATACCGATATCGAGGAGAAGGAGCGTGTGCAGTCCATTCTCCCGGTTTGATGCGATGACATCGAACGGCGAGTCCGGGACGGTACCGTTGTACGGTGCGGGTAGCGTCGTGGTGCGGCCGAACTTGTAGATAGAGAGTCCGGTCTCCGCCACGGCCGTAAGAATTGATGGGGCATGAACCACGCGGGTTGTGATCCCGTTTTCGCGGGCGCGGAACAGGATGTCCTGGTGGGTAGTGGCGGTGAGCGGGTCGCCGGAGACGAGGAACACGATATCCTGCTCCTGTGCCTCCGTGACGATCCGGTCTGCGTCCTCAACATCGTCCCGCTCCAGTACGGTGATCGGCGTCCCTGTCCGGTCTTCGAGTGCGGCAAGGTCGTAGTCGATCGCGTTGGTATAGAGTTCGGCGTAGGCTCTACCCACGTCTGCGATGGCGTCCAGTCCGTTCTGTGCGATGTCACCGTCACGGAGCCCAAGTCCGATAATCGTCAGCATACCGTTAATACAAGTACACGAGATTTAAAATAGCAGTACTATCCGCCGCCAACCGGGAGCATCTCGATGTACGTCGAGGGATTGGCAAGATCCAGCAGACTGATATCCGGGTTCCCCATGGTCAGCCCCAGAATGAGTCCGATAATCAGTCCGATCAGAAGCCAGCGTGTGCGGGAGGGACCGTACTTTCTCCTACCGAGCCGTGTCGTTACCATCAGGGTCGCCCGTATAGCGGTTTCGCATCGCCGCTTATTAAATATTTGTGTAGGCGCATACCTGTCAACTCAAGCCACCCAGTATCTGACCAAGGAGATCTCCTGGACGCAGCAACTGGTCGACCGTAACGGTACCACTACCGAGCAGATACCCGAGTGCGGCGCCCGCAACGAATGCGATAAGCGCCCATTGGACAGCGGAGTTATCGCCCATCGTGACCCCTTTGCGTAACGGCTATCCACCCATGAACACGTTCTGGAATCCTTGCAGCGAGGTTACGGCATCTAATCCGCCCTGCCCCACCGCGTACCCCAGAACGAATCCGAGGACCAGTGCGATGAGCATCCACTTCATTACCGAATGATCTCCCATAGTACATCCACTCCTATCGCTGGTATTAATATGTTTTTATCCCGGAGCTTAGTCACATCAACTGCCGTAGCAGTCGCTCGAATTCTTGAAGGATGCGGCGAATGATTCCCATGACGAACTCGACCACACCCCGGATCAGGTCTGCTATCGGTGACGGCAGGTACCCGAGCGCTGCGTTGTACAGACCGCGGACAGCGGTGAATGGATTCGCGATATTGGCGTACCACATGTAGACAAACAGGAGGATCACGAACAGGACGAGCCCCATGACGGCCCCACTGGAACTCCGCTCCCGCGTGCCCTTGACTGCCATACCTGTCCCTTGGCAATACCGGTATTAATATCCTGCCCTCCCTGACACCCCTCTTCGACCGTCATCGACCATCGTACAGGCGCCGTGCGAGCGCGTCCGGGAGTCCCTCTGAGGTGATGCGATCTGCTACCCGATCGATATCGTAGGTAGTCCGGCGGTGCTCAATTTCAAGCGCGTCTAGATCCAACAGGGCGTACGCGGCCTTCGGATCGCCGTCCCGGGGCTGACCGACGCTGCCCGGGTTCGCGACAAGCGTCCCGTTGATACGTGTCGCGAACGGGACGTGGGTATGCCCCATGAGCAGGATGTCCGGCGGACCGTCCATACCCTGCCGTCGGAGGAACCCCTCCCGCACCTGTTCCGGGTACACGTATTCCTCGACCGGAGAGCTGGGCGAGCCATGAACAACGTATATGTCACGCTCTCGTACCGTATCCCGCCGCGAGTACGGTAGCTCCCGTACATAGGTCTGTGCATCGTCTGTGAGCTGGTCGCGATTCCACCGGAGGGCAGTGCCTGCAACGCCGCTGAAGCCGAACCCGGAACCGCGGACGATGGCCTCGTCGTGGTTGCCGCGTACCCCCCGAAACGCGTGGTCTCGTGCCCGTTCGATGACCGCGTTCGGCCAGCAGTAGTAGCCGATGATATCGCCGCAGAACAGGAATGTCTCGACACTGTCCGGTATGTCTGCAAGTACGGCATCGAGTGCAGGGAGGTTGGCATGGATATCGGAGAGGACCGCGACCGTCATAAAAAGAAAAATAGGGAAAAGACTATGAAAAAGGATAGGCTACGTTCCATCACTGCTGTTCCATGAGGAGCATCACCCCGGCTTCCCGCACGTGTGGTTTCATCTTCTCGACATCCTGTACAATCTCCTGTTCCCATTCGGCGCACGTCGCACACATCACAGACACCCTCCACCATATGATTTGATACACGTTCCGTGCACCCTACACCTCTTCACACTAACCACCGATTCAACATTCATACTTATTGTATAAATACATTTTCACGTTCAAACGTCCATTTATTTTATAAATTTACCTTCAAATATCCGGCCATGTCGCTGGATCGGACCGATATCCGAATACTTGAACGCCTGCAACGTGATGGCCGCGCTTCACTCCGTAAACTGGCCGAAGAGCTCGACCTGTCACCGTCGACGGTCAGCAACCGGTTCCACGCCCTCCAGGAGAACGGCATTATCACCGGGTTCCGGCCGGCGATTGATTACGAGGCGGCCGGGTTCGGACTGACAGGCGTCATTGAGGTGAACGCGGCCGCAGACCGGATGGAGGACGTGGCCACGCATATCCGGGACCTGGATCGTGTGGTCGCATTCTTCGAGGTAACTGGCGAGACCGACATGGTGCTGGTCTGTAAGTTTCTGGACCGGGAGGACATGAATGCATTTGTCAAAGACCTGCAGAAACAGGCAGGTGTAACAGAGACTCAGACCAACGTGGTGCTCACCTCACCGAAAGAATGGAGTGCCGTAGACCTGACTGCCGTACTGGACCGGTAGCAGTGTGGTAGCGTATTACACTTCGCCTACCTGCTATTCCTCGAGCCGGTCGAGTTCCCGCTGCAGGAGGCGCTCTTCGCCCTGGAGCATGTACCAGCGGCGTTCGTATTCGCGTTCGCCGAACGCTCCTTTCTGGTACTGTTCCTCCAGCTCGTTCTTCTTGCGTTGGAGTCGCCCGAGTTCGGCTTCGAGATATTCCTGGTCCAGTACGCGATGATGCATGTTACTATCGCTGTCGCCACTGTCTTCCCCGCTGTGCTCTCCATTACGATCTATAGAGATGTCGTCGCGGACCTCGGCGACCTCCTCTAATTGTTCGTCGTCAATATCGAAGTCGTGGGATCCCTGAAGATGGATGCGGAATGCCTCCGGGTTCCGGACACCGTCGACATGAATCTCTTCCTGTTCGGTACCCTTCACCTCGATGGACAGGTTACCGATGTCGATGAGACGGTCAACGAAATCCTGGTTGATGCGGACCTTGGTCACGTTGTCGTACGCGACGCTGGACACCTCCTTTTTCAGGATACCCTGTTCCCAGATGAACTTCTTGTTTGTGAAGTGGTACATGATGGCGTACCGCTCCATCTCCGCGTAGGCAAAGATGGCGCCTGGCAGGACCATGAGCGGAATAAATACAGGTCGCAGATTGCTCGGTACCGGGAGACGACCGCTAAACACGAGCGGTGCCGCGAACAGGAGAAACAGGAAAACGGCGAGCGTGTATTTTTTCAGCAATTTCTTCTTGAACCGAGACGGATGCGTCGTGTGCTCAATCGTCTCGTCCCCATCCAGAAGTTTCCCGGCAGCCGACAGCGCCTTCGTCATGATGCAACTATACCCGCGTCCCTACATAAAGATACGTCCTACTCGTGAAATTTGTAACAATCTAAATAGAATAATATAAATATACGTTTATACTGTAGATATAAACAATGGTGTGGCGGCGGAAAATTACGGCGTGGGGAAACTCACTGGCGGTCCGGCTACCCTCTCAACTATTCCGGAAAACTGACTTCAAAGAAGGCGACAGTGTCGAATTCGAGGTCGTTGACAAGCATACGGTGCGCATCAGCAAGGCGTCACCAGAGCAACAGACCCCGGATGCATAACAGCTACCCCTCTAGCACGTCTTCCGCTCCCAGGAACGACACATAGAACAGGTTGACCGCTTCCCGGTACAGTTCCTCGCTGTGACCCGGCGCCCGTTCGAGAAGACCCCGAACCTGTGTCTCGGTCGCCGTATCCAGCGCGAATTCGATTGACGGCAGTAGATCATACCACACATAGAGGAGACACGCCACCTCGTCCGGAGATTTCCGATCGGCAAGCCAGTCCTTGAACTGTATCAGTAACACTTTGTTTCGCTCTGACACGTCTGCCGACCGGATACGATCCACGAGCACATCAATCGACTCGTCCGGCGTATATTCTTCCATACACCTCCCCCTGCCATCAGTTTTCTTCCATGTCCTGTGACTCTTTCCGCAGAATGATCGTGTCTTCATCCTGTATCTCGACCGCGATACCGTCTCCTTCTTTCAGATTCGTCTTCTGGAACACCTGGTTCGGGATACGGACCCCGAGTGAATTCCCCCATGCAACAATCTGGCGTTTCCACGACATCGTGCACAACAACATTTTGTATATACTTTTTAAATCTGTTGCGCCCGACGCCAGTTTCACATTGACCTGTATAAATCACATGTCCGCCCACATACCTAAAAACCTCGGACCATATACGGAGCGCATGAACCTCCGTGACCGGCTGGCAGATGAGCTGACCGAGAAAGAACTGGAGCATCTCCACACCTCGTTCGACATTGTCGGCGACATCGCGATCATCAAGGTGCCGGACGAACTGGAACACCGCACCGACGCGATCGCGGATGCGGTGCTGGAACAGCACGGGAACGTGAACACAGTACTCCGGAAGACCGGGGAGCGGTCCGGCGAGTTCCGTACCGCAGACTACGAGGTGCTGCGAGGTGATTCCACCGAGACGATGCACAAAGAACACGGCTGCCGGTTCCGACTGGACCCCACCGAAGTCTACTTCTCGGAGCGGCTTGGCCACGAACGGCAGCGTGTCATGGAACAGGTACGGCCCGGCGAGACCGTGATCGACATGTTTGCCGGTATCGGCCCGTTCACCGTCCTCATCGCCCGGAACACGGACGCAAACCAGGTGTACGCGTTCGAGAAAAACCCCGCTGCGGCCGCGTACCTCAAGGAGAACGTACAGCTCAACAAGGCGGATGACACTGTGAACGCCTACGAGGGTGATGTCCGGGAAACTCTTCCCGAGAACGTTGACGAGGAAGCAGACCGCGTTATCATGAATCTGCCGGAAAGCGCCGATCAGTTCATTGACCTGGCACTCCAGTACACGACAGAGGGCGGCATCATCCACTTCTATAGCTTCATAGCTAAGGACGACCTACCAGACCAGGCCGAAACAGACACCGAAGACCTGTTCCGGAGACACGGTGCAGCAGTTACAGTGAACCACACCGAGGTCTGCGGACACTACAATCCAGCCGTAGAGCGTGTCTGCTTCGATCTCCGCGTCGAATCGAAAGATATATAAATGCCTTTGTCATCTAGTAGTAACAACAGGTGGTGCTGTGGGGAGTAACACATTCAAGTATGCCATACTGCTGGTGGCATGTATCGGCCTGGTCGCTGTAGCCGTCGGTGCACACGACCAGACAACTACTGCACCACAGCAAGAGCAGCATCAGTATAACTACTATATCTTTGGCGACGACTGCCCAGACGGGCAGTGTGTGTATACCTGTGACAGTCCGGACTGTCCGGGCATCAACGGCGGTATGGACGCTCCAGTGATCGCCGATAGTGGTGTGAACCTGGAGATCGTGGACCTGTCACGGCCGTCCCGGATCGCTGCCGGCCAGGAGATCACGCTTCAGGTCACCGTCCAGAACAGGGGCGATCAGGATGCCGAACAGGTCGTGATGGCCGTCAGTGCGTACGGTCAGACCAAAGAACGCGAGGTCCGGTACGTCCGTGCCGGTGGGCAGCGGACGTTCGAGGTGCCGTTTACAGTGCCAACGGACGCATCCGGCCCGGAGACGCTGCAAGTGGAAGCAGTGGCGTATGATCTGTACGGTGCGTTCGAAGAGCGTGATATCGTCAGTCTCGATGTCGAGGTAGACGATGCGTATCTCACGATGCGGCTGTCACCGACACGCGTTACGGTCGGCGACCTCGTGGAAATTCGGGGCATGATGAGCACCAGCAACATGGACGCAGATCTGTACATCGGCGGGCAGCACATATCGACCATCACGTCCGATCCGACCCGACAGTACTCGCATACGATCAAAACGCGCGAACCCGGATTCCACCACGTGGAGTTACGTGCTGGCAACGCCCGCGAGACCGCGTACCTCCGTGTGGACCCGGATATTGGCATCACAAACATGAATGTACCGGAGACGGCGAACACGCAGGACCGGTTCGATGCGTGCGCGGCGGTGCGGACGGTGACACCGCAAGAGGTGACGTTGCGGCTGCTGGTAGACGGACGCGAGATCAACACACAGGATGTCGTGGTCAGCGGCGAACAGGAGGAATGTTTCAGGGTGTCGATCCCCGACCCAGGTGAGCACGAGATTACTCTCATCGCAGATGCGGGCGATGCATCTGCCCGCCGGACGCAGTCGATGCAGGTCGTTGAGTCACGGATCGAGGTCAATGTATTCCCGCAGCAGATCACACTCGGCCCCGGCAGCGGCGGACAGTTCGAGGTCGCGATCGACAACAGAGACGCACATGGCCGTACGTACAATATCCGCGTCTCGGGCCTGGACGGTATCGTTGAGCAGACACACCAGCGCGTATCGCTGGGACGTGACGAGAGCAGCACTGCTATCATCCGTGTCACGCCGCCAGGAACAGGCAGGTACAGCGGTAACGTACAGGTAACTGCAGACGGCGTGACGCTCGCGGACACGGACATCACCATCTATTCCCGGACCGACCCCGGGATGCGTGGACCGTTCGACCGGGTCCGGCGGGCAGCCGCAGGTATCGCACAGTACGTCCTGGA
Organism: uncultured archaeon; assembly: GCA_964502455.1. Taxonomy (GTDB): domain Archaea; phylum Nanohalarchaeota; class Nanosalinia; order Nanosalinales; family Nanohalalkaliarchaeaceae; genus Nanohalalkaliarchaeum. The sequence goes on from CAZCWR010000018.1 coordinate 7,864, forward strand.
CCGAACCGCATTTATCGGCACCGGTATCGCGGTAATCCTCGGTGTTGCGGCGATCGTCCTGCTATTGCGGCGGTACAATCGGCGCCGCGAAACGATCGAACCGCGGTACTAGAACGACCGGTGCAGGTACCGATTCGATGGAGGACGAAAGAGGCATTGTATCCTCCACAGGTAGACGGGAACGACCGGCGATGTATTTACAAAGCTTCGTGCCCCTCAGCAAACAAATTACTGACATCTCACATACAATCCTGTATATTCCCGTCTTTAACCATCCGAAAGAAATAAATGCGTTTAGTCACGAAGCCATAGTGAAAGGTTTTTATAAGTTATTTCGGATTGTGTAACTGATCGAGATGAAGAAAAAACTTCCAGTATTTGCTATTCTGGTATTCTTAACAGCTGTATCGCTGGGGGCTGCGGCGGAACCGACCGTGGATCTCCGCGAGTTCAGCAGCGAGGCCTGTCCGACGGGCAGCGCCAAATATGCCGTAGATATTACAAACCCTGGAAACGCGCCTGACACTTACCAGGTGGTGGTGGATGAGGAAGGCAGTACCGTCTCCGAGCCGCGTGTCGAGATCGGTGGTGGCGAGACAGAGACCGTGTATCTCTGGATGCAGCCTCCGGTCAGTGCACAGCCCGGGACGTACAGCTTCACAGCCGATGTCACCTCGTCCAATACGGGCGAGACCGAATCAGTCACTGGCACACTCCGCGTACTGAGTTGCCGCGCCGTCGAACTCAGTGCAGCGGAGCCCGACCAGTCAGTATGCCTCGGTGAAACCGCCACGTACGATATCCGTGTCGAGAACACGGGTCAGGCCGAGGAAACGTTCCAGCTGTCGGCGGACGCCGGATCACTGTCCCGCAGCGAAGTGACACTGGGTCCTGGCGAGTCTACCACGGTGGAGATGGCGGCGTACAGTGACCAGGCAGCATCAGAGCAGCTGGTCGTCACCGCCGAGTCCACCACGAGTTATGCCCGCGGTCAGACCGAGGTATCATTTACCGCGGAACAGTGCCGGGACATGGACGTGTTCGTGTCTCCGTCACAGGACAGTATCTGTGAGGGCGAGACCGGTGAGTTCAGTATCACCGTCCAGAACACCGGTAGTGTACAGGACAGTTATTCGCTGACCACGAACGTGGAAGGCGCTGAGGTTCCGGACCTCACACTGGACCCCGGCGAGTCACAGACCTATCGGATCGCCGTAAACGAAGGCGAGGGCGTCCACACCGTTGTCGCCCGCGCCATGTCGAAAGGGTTCAGCGGTCTGACACGGACAGAGAATGCCCAACTGACCGTAGAGAACTGTTACGATGTGACTTTGCTGTCACAGGGGAACAACTCGATCCAGATCGGTCCTGAGAACCGGACGCTGCTGACGCTCGGTATCGAGAACAGCGGGACCCGGACCAACACGTACAACCTGACGTTCGACGGACCGGAATGGGCAGACCTCCGGCCGACCGAGACCACGCTGGACCCGGGTGAACGCGCACCGGCGTTCGTGTACGTGGCACCTGACTTCTTCAGCGAGGAAGGCACCTACACGAGCAAGCTCACCGTCACCGATGAGAGCGGTAGCGTCCAGCGCGTGGTCAATATCGACATCACCGTCGGTGCCGACGAGATCGTGGCCGAACCGGACGGCGAGGACGAGGTCGAACCCGGCCTGTCCGGCGGACTGGTCAGCCGCGGTACCGGACTTGGCATCATCATCCTCGTGCTTGCCGCCCTGTTCATCGGTGGGTACTGGCTGTTCCGCCGGAAGTGGTCCATGGACGAGGTCCAGGAGCCGCGACACGACGGTGACGAGGGCAACGGTGACGCCCCGTCCGGCCGATCAACCGGATTCCTGGGCGGAGCAGCTGCAGACGAGCAGCAGGCTGACACGCAGGACCAGACGGGCACACCGGTCGACCGCGACCAGTCACGGTCCGCCATCGAGGACGTAGCCACACGCGACACACGCGAACGTGACGAACAGCGTGACACACAGGAACAGCGTGACGCACAGGATACGACCCGTGACCGGGATTATTACAAGTCAGCCAACGACTTCCTGGCACAGAACCGGAACACAGTGCGGAAAGCCCTGCGAGAAGATGACTTCAGCAAGCGCTTCCTTGACGTCCTGCTGGAGGAGGAGCGACAGGACAAGAACCGTACCTCCGTCCTCAACGAGATCGAGCGCCAGATCGACAAGAAACAGGAGAACGGGCAGTAAGACAGTTACACGCTGTCCACTCCAGTCACATTTCTCTTCCTTTTCCTCTCCTTTTTCCCTTTTTGTTCTCCTTCATGCCCTTTCCGCTCTCTTACACAGTTATTTCCGTCCCTGGACGCTGAATGTGGTGCGCTGTGTCTCGAAGTAGTCGTATGTGAGGCGGAGCTGGATACGGAGTTCGCGCTCGAAGACATCTGCGGGGACGTGGGCGGTACACATCATACGCCGGGTCCCGTCGAACAGGCTGACCGTTGGCGGGCAGTCCAGTGTCGCAGAATCGCTGTCAGGGAAAGATGCTTCCACCACCTGAATGGGGCGGGGATCGCCGTTGATATCTGCGACCTCGCCGTCTCCATCGTTCGTGACCCTGACCGGGACCGGTATTTCTACCGTATCCTGGCCTTCCTCGCTATATACTGGCTGCGGACTGGTGATATCGAATGCAATCGATACGGGCCCTGCCGTGACGCGTGGTGTAATCTGTGATTCGTTGCCGTCGAACTGGTCCTCATCAACGATGGTCAGAGAGGCCTGCGCCGCTGTCTCATAGTTGTACCGGACGCGGACGCCTGCCGGGAACGTTTCCGTGTTACCGGCAGACAGGCTGACCGGGTTTTCAAGTTCCCATGTAATCGTGGTATCCTCGCCCGCACGGTTTTCATCAACATCCACACCGCGGAGGCTGGACGTACCAGAGAACTGCGGAGGCTTTCCTGCAATGAAGTCAGCACCGAACAGTCGTGCCTCAATGTTCTCCGCCCGTCTTTCTCCCGTGTTTTCGAGGGCGAGTTCCAGAATGACCGGATCGCCTTCCGGGTAGACCTCATCGTAGGAGCGGAACGCCAGTGACAGTCCATCATGCTGTGTCATCGTCACCTGCTCCTCATCGTCCACCGGTTCCGGTTCTTCTTCACTCTCGACACACCCGGCCACGAGTACTGCAGCAACCAGAACGAGAACGAGTACAGACCGGGTACTGAGACAGCTACGTGTTCCCATCGCGTACACTGTTACTTCCCCGCATCTGGTTTAAATAATTATATCGAACAAGTACCACTGTATGCCCGCCTCACTCCCCCACACTCGCCACGGTTCTGCTGCGGTCCGTACCGTTGTCGGCGGGTTCGCTGCATTTCTGTGTATCGGCATCGCCGCACTGCTCTGGCCGGAGACGATGTACGACCAGTTCATCTGGCAGTATTTCTGGGGGCCGATCCAGGCCGACGCCGCCGGCACCACCGTGTACCGGAACGGGATTGCGGCATCGTCCGGATACACATTGGTCAACGGGATCGGGTACGGTGGTATAGCCGCATACCTGATTACGGTGCTCGTGACCGTACTTCGCCATCTGGACGTGGGCGGTGAACGCAACTTTGTCCTGTACTTCGTCCCGTTCATCTTCAGTGGCGGGATGCTCCGGGTCGTGGAAGATATCGCCACACAGACCGGGGTCCTATCTCCGCCACTCCAGTACCTACTGATCTCACCGCTGATCTACTTCACCATGTTCGGGATCGTCTTCGCCGTGCTGCTCATGGGCGTATATCTGCAGCAGACCGGTATCGTCTCGGACTACCGGTCCGTGATACTGGCGGCCGGCAGCGTATTTGCCGTTGCAGTCCTCGGCCTGATCGTATCGACAGTGACCGTCTCGGCAGGATGGATGGCACCCGGTGTGGTCCTCGGTGCCGGTACCGTACTCGCAGCGTACGCCCTGATGCTCCAGCAACTCGGCAGCATGTTTCCCGCAGCGTCCGTGATAGTGCACCGGGAAGGACTGGTCGTGCTGTACGGCCATCTGCTGGACGGCATCTCGACCGCCCTGTCACTGGACCGACTGGGGATGACGGAGAAACACCCGATCCCATCTATGTTCATATCGTACACGGGGACGCCGTACGCGTTCATCGGACTGAAACTCGCTGTCATGTCAGTCATCCTGTACTACATGTTCGAGGACGGTAGCGTCCGGCATGACGACCCGGTGTTTTTCAACCTGATCCTGCTCGGTATTCTCGCCGTTGGGATGGGTCCGGGGACACGGAACACGACCCGAGCCATCTTCGGCGTATAAGTATAGAACGAGACCTACTCCGGTTTGAGCACAGTCAGCGGTGTCTCGGAGACGATACGGTACCGGTACCGGGCCTCTGCCCGCAGCGTATACGTCCGGTCCACCAGTTCCGGCTCGTCCAGAACGATGGTACAGGACAGGGTGGTGCGGCCGGTGTCCTCATCGAGCTCGACGGTTTTCCACTTGCCGCCAGGACGGTCGACACAGGTCGTTTCTTCCCTGTTCCAGCGAGCATCCGCCAGTGTTCCCTGGAATGACAGGTTGACCGCAGAGCGTGACCGGAACCGGTTACGACCTATCATACCGGTTCTGTCCCGTCCGACCACATCGCCATCACCGGTGTCCGCCAGTTCGAGGGTGATCGGTACCTCCCTGTTCTCCGCAGGCACGGGGGACGTGTGCTGGAGATCGAGTGTCAATTCCGGGTTCGATGCTCGAATCGTCTCCGTCTGTCTGTCTCCAGGCCGAATGTCACGACCGCGGACAAAAGAGGCCCTGACCGAGTCAGATGTCGCCAGTGCCGACCGGTAGGTGACGAACGCCGTCAACGGGAGCGTCACCTGATCCCGGGCATCCCCTACTATCCCGTCCATGGCTGAGAGCCGCCAGATACAGCGATACTCCTCGGTATCCGTCCCGGTGTCTGCCGGGATTTCCTGGTACTGGCACTGGTCGTCGTCGATCCCTTGCTGGCCCTGACCGGGCACCAGTCGCACGATGCCCAGTTGCCCGTAGTTCCCGATATCGGCCTGGACTCCGGTGAGCGGCCGATCCCGTGGGTTCTGCAGTATAAGTGAGAGCTGTTCCCGGTTTCCCACATAGATAGAGGGGTTGTCAGTGGAGAATGTGCGGACGATCTCACCGGTGCTATCGGCCGCTCTCCCCTCTACCGTCTCGTTCCCATCATCGTCTTCCGTCGATGGACTGGTACATCCCGCCACGAGGATGGTAGCGGCCAGGAACAGTATGAACAGCTGATACCGTTTCATTCGTTGACCACCAGTGAGCCGATCCGGAGTTCCACCGGATCGAGGTCCTGTTCGTATCTGTACGCTGTTTCTGCGATCACCTCAGCTATCTGTGAGTGCCGGACTATACGCGGGGTGAAGCTACATACGCGGGCAGTAGCGTTTCCGTCGAATTCCTGCCCTCGTATCTCCTGGTTCGAACATGTCCGGTCACGCGCACCCGGCAGCCGCAGTGCAATATGTTCACGTGTCACCGGGTGTACTACCCCCGTGATCGTGCCGTCTCCGGTATTCCGGACGTAACTCCGTGCCTGTACCGGAGCCACGTCTGCCCCGATGATACGCTGGATGATCGTATCGTCGGCATCCACGACCAGTTCAACAGGAGTGGTGGACGACGTGTCATATGCCAGTCCCTGGACGACCGGAACATCACTGTCCGCACGGAGCTGGACCTGTTTGATCGTCTGCAGGTCCTGTTCAAACGTGAGGCCAAACTGGAGGAGACAGATCAACGCGTCATCAATGTCTGTTCCTGATCCAACCTCCATGAACCAGCGCAAATCCAGTCGTTCTCCCGGTTTCAGCGTGACCGTCTCCTGTGATGTGATATCGTTTGCAGCGGCCCGTCCACTGATATCGGCGCGGAACTCCCTGACCTGGAACGCATCGCACTTCGAGACAAGTACGTCCTTCCCCCGTCGTTCCGGCCCACTTACCTGGACATCTGCAGGTGTCTTCCCGGTATTCTCCACCGATACCTGGATCTCAGGGACGGAGAATTCTGTGAGCTGGGCCACACCGCAGGCTGTACCGTCCACCTCACAGGTCGGTCCGGTCACCGTTATACCGGGGCCGGTGTTCTCACTTTCATCGTCCTGTCCGTTATCGATGGACGCCGACGGAAGTTCCGGTGTGCCTTCACCGGTACACCCTGCGATAAGTACGGCGGTAACGAGTACGAGTCCAAGCACTGTGCGTCGATCCATCATACCCTCCCTCCACCGGTCAACATGACGATGTCTCCCCGTCAGCGTATCCGTCTCTACAGGTGACCACGTCATCGTTTTCCGGGTCGACATCGGCCGTGGAACCATCCGTTGCTGCGATCTCTGATCGGATCGTGACTGCGATAGGGTCTCCTTCACCGGGATCCCCCTCAACTGCGAGCGTGATGGTGCTACCACTGACAGACACACTACTGCCCCGGGACATCCCCATAACGGTGAAATCCAGTATATCGACTGTGCTGTCGTCGATATCCTTGTTAAATCCGAGTACGGCCTCGCTTTCCTTTACCTCCAGCCGATCAAGCGTCAGCCCACCGCCATCTCCACCTGTACTGTCGTCCGATTCTGACCCATCACTGTCTGAATCCCCGGAACCGAGTGCATCGACAAACACACCTTCCTCAAAGCATTCCTCCGTGTTTACAGGTGAATCAGTATCCTCAGGGTTTGACGGGTCATACGCACTTCCCGGATCCATTATCGGTCCCTGTTGCATCATACAGGATACACCCCCCGCATACCCGCTTACTACCTGAAGTATGGCTTCTAACGCCGGCCATATAGGAAGTGTCTGGAGGAAATCCAGGAATCCTGTTCCCAGTTCCGCCATGTATTCGCCACACTGGTTCGGACTGGTCACACAGCCTACCGCCGCCTCTCCTGCACTCCGTGTGAACTGGGCAGCAGGTTCCAGCTGGTCCTGTGCCCACATGCCTGCACTCTGTATCGGGCCGCCTGGAACGTTCTCCCAGGGGATATGGTAGACCATCCCCATAAACAGGACGAGGATGATCACGGCCCATCCGATCCGTCCGACCGCAGACCGGTCAGTCTGCATGCTGTGATACGCGAGTGCGATCAGGCTACCGAACATGAAGTTCAGCGTCGCCGGGTTTAACATCGCCTCAGTCGTTCCGAGACCCATCTGGAACATCATGATACCGCCGGTGGCGACTGACATCACCAGTGCCATGCCAAAGTAGATCGATATCCAGCCGCCGCCAACCCGGTCGTGTTCAATCATCGGGAACAGCAGTGCCACACCGATCAGCGATGCGTTGAACGCTGCCTCGTTCCATCCCAGTACACCGGTCAGGGCGGCAATATACAGGAATACGATCGCGGCAATGGCAACGGCAGTACCAGCTATCTCGTGGGCACGAATATGCTGGAGGCTATCATCGTCACTCATTGATACACACCTCTCTCCGTATCCGGACGTCAACCGCATCCAACCGTCCAGTCCCGTGCCCCGCTGTTGTCTGCATCTCCCTGTTCCCGTGTTTCACTGTTAGCCGCCTCCCGACCGTGCTACCTTTTCCGCCACCAGATCTGCGACGCGTTTGGCCTGTTTCGCCTTTTCAGTATGTGCTTCCTCGAGTTCTGCATAGAATATGTTTGCGACACCTGACAGACCCCACAGCAGCAGTAAGATGCCTAACGTACCACTTCCACGGATAAATCCTTCCAGAACATGTCCCAGCCCCAGGAACAGTGGATTCGGGAGATATGTCCCGCCCAGCGTCATGCCTTCGACGGCGATAGACTCTATGATCGCACCGCCAGGCAACCGGGACACACCCCGGATCAGGAGGGCGATGGATGTCACCCAGAGTCCTATATAGGCCAGTGCCGATCCAACGGTCTGTACACCGGCAACCGGGAGCCACATATCGTACTTGCCGTACCAGGAACTGAATGCGAACAGGAACCCGCCGAGGACCAACGGATACGTGACAAGGAATCCAACCGGATCCGAGAAAAATGCGCCACCGAGCACCGTACCAGCTACGATCGTCCCGAGATAGAACGTGGCCGTCGTCCACCCCACTGCAGCTATCTCTCCCTTCATGTCCGCCGGCGGTGTCGGCTCCTCACTCTG
>CAZCWR010000019.1:0-6205 GCA_964502455.1 uncultured archaeon
ATGGGTCTGGGAGTGTAGCGCCAGTACTATTTTTTCCGCTCATCGCTATGTCTGCTGGAAAGGACAGGATCATCGCTGAACTCCACTACGATCCAGAGAAATCAGATGAGTACAAGCAACTGGATAACTGGATGGACGACTATCCGCTCCCCTACACAGAGCCTGATTCGCTGGACTGGGGGTACTGACGCAAGTCCCGTGGTCAGAACGGTGACTGGTCAAACCCGGACTGATCAAAGTCGGACTGGTCGAACCCGCGGACGCTGACCTGGACGTTGTTGGAGGCCTGCAGGTATTCCCGCAGCCATGTTGCGAGACGCTGCCGGGTCCACGAGAACACGAGTGTGAAGCCGCAGAGGTCGGTGATGACGCCGGGTGACAGCAGGAAGACACCGCCGGCCAGGAGCAGTGCGCCCTCGACCACGGTCTGGCTCACTTCGTCCATGTAGACTGCCTGCTGCAGCCGCCTTAGGACGTTGATGCCTTCGTGCTTGATCAGGGATGCGCCCACGATACCGGTGAACACGACCAGCAGTACGGCCTCGACGATACCGATAATCTGTGCGAGATACAGCAGGAATACCATGTCGACCAGCGGCAGTGCGACGAACAGTAGGATCAGGTACCGGAGCATACAGCGTACTGGACATGCAAGGCATTTAAGGGTGCGTCGTTATCTGCCGGTGTTCTTGTCGCGGGTGTAGTGCTCCTGCATGCCGCCTGCGAGGAATGCACCCTCAAGGAACGTGTTATCGGTGAAGTCACCGAGGTCGCGCAGTCCCCCCAACATGCAACAAGTACGATAACACGCTATCTTCCTGGCCGGTGGACCTTCCACGGTGTATGCGGGTTTCGTAGTACCGCTGCGAGGAACCCGGGGATTCTACGCCACGTTTTTATGGTTTCCCGGAAAAACTATTCCTATGGACGAAACAGACCGCCGCATCCTCGAGTATCTGCAGGAGGACGGCCGGGCCGCCTACACGGACATCGCGGAAGCACTCGGTGTCTCCGAGGGCACCGTCCGGAACCGGGTCCGGCAGCTGCAGGAGGACGGCACCATCGAACGCTTCACTGTGGAGGTCGCGGACACCGACCAGATCGCTGCGGTCGTGATGGTGGAAGTGAACCCGGACCGGGAGATCGCGGACATCATCGACGCGTTCCCGGAAAACAGCGAGATCCATGAGGTGACCGGGAACTGGGACCTGATCGGCCGGTTCGCCCAGGACACATCCAGCGATCTGAACGAGACGCTGGAGGATATCCGGAAGATCGACGGCGTCACGCAGACCCAGACCTACACCGTGCTCCAGTCCCATCGGCGATAAGCGTGCGGCGGCCCGGCAGTGCCACCTGTCGCGGTCACTCTTCCTGGTGAGACAGCTTCCGCTGCAATTCGTCGATCTCCTGCTGCAGGATGTGCTGGTCCATCATTTGAACCCGGGATAGGCGTCATACCCGTTCAGGTTTAGCAAGTTGTAGTCATCCAGCGTGTCCCTGAGTGCGTCCCGTTGCTCCGCGTCCATGTTGCTGATCGGGCTGGGGGTCTCGTCGTACTCGAAGCCCATCATGTCCAGCGCGGCGTGCACCGGGCCTGGGTTGGTTTCAAGGAACATCGCGTTGTGCAGGTCGGATAGGTCCTCGTTCAGCTCGTAGGCAGCCTGATGGTTTCCTTCTTCGACGGCCTGTTCGTAGACCTCGACCACTGCTTCCGGGTACACGTTCCCGGTCACACTGACCGTCCCGGCCCCGTGTCCCAGTTCGTACATGAAGTGGCTGTTCGGGTCGTCACCGGACACGATGTTGAAGTCCTCGATACCGTTCCGCTCCAGTTCGCGGTCCAGCCGCCATGTCGCCTCGTAGTCGCCACGGGCATCCTTGAGGCCGATGATGTTATCGTGTTCCGCCAGGCTGACCACGGAGTTATTGTCCAGCTGTCGGCCGGTCCGGCTCGGCACGTCGTACAGCAGGATCGGCTCCTCCAGTTCGTCCGCAAGTGCCTCGTAGTGCTCCTCGACACCGTCCGGCTCCGCCTTCACCTTGTACGGGGAGATCATGAGGTGCGCCGCAAGGTTGTCATCAGCCTCTTCCTCAACCTCGCTGGCGATCCGGTACGTTTCCGGCGTATCGTTCGTCGCGGTCCCGGCGATGATCGGGAGGTCCGTCATCTCCGAGATTTCACGGATATACTGGATGTGCTCGTCGTGCGGCATGGCGCTGGCCATCCCAGTACAGCCGGCGGCGGTGATGCCGTGCACGCCACCGTCTTCAAGGTATTCGACGTGCTCCTTCAGCGCACCATAGTTGATATCGCCGTGTTCGAGAGGTGTTTCGCTCGAGTATCGGGGAGTCGGGTTCGCAGGGAAGATCCCCTGCAGGTCGTCAGCATCGAAATCAGTCATCGTCGATCACACAGCAGGAGTTTAGAGAAACCTTTAAATATATACGATATACGTAAAAATAGATGATTTTGTTACTAATTACGTAAGTATTTATAAGGTTTTGACTTGGGGTGTAGTCATGCGCGCGACAGACACTGATCAACCGGACGATGCGATGTACCAGGATGTCCCAGATGAAGAAACATACGATATGGAGCAGGTGGTCGACACAGTCTACGATGACCTTGATACACTCGTGGAGGAGACGTACGAGGCCGTGGCGGACGACGTTGCGGACTTCTTCCGTGAACTGGATGCCGGCTCGAAATCGGTTGTCCAGGCAGGCTACATCGATATCGAACCAAACGGCGACCGCCCGGATGTCCGGTACCGGTCAGACCAGTACCGTGGGTCTGACACCATACCGTTCCGACATGTGCCCGTGGACGCGGACGGCTGGGAAGAGGTTGTCGAAGCGGTGTACGCGCCGCTTGAGGTCGCGCGGACACAGCTCGAACAGGCCCGGAAAGACGGGGAGATGGCGGCTGAGGACGCGGCACGGATCGATGCATACGTGGACGGCCTGTCCGGAAGCGAGGTCACTGTGGACGCTGCATACGATCTGCTGTCTGCAGTGAACAGCGCTACTGGTGGACCGGATGATGTGCACTGCCGGCGCGTGGCCTACCGTGATGATGCCACGCACCGTGAGTGACGGTCAGGTGCTGTACACGGGCAGCTGTACACGGGCAGTACTGGTCTGTTCGATATGCATCGAACAGGTCCATTAGTATAAAAACTATTACGGGTATACGGTTTAGTATATGGAGCTTGATTACAAGGCAATCAAGGCGCTTTCCGCCCCAACACGTATCAAGATTCTGCACCGGTTACTGGAGAAAGAGCGGACACCGACACAGCTCAGTGACGATCTGGGGAAAAGCAAGTCCACTATCTCCTCCCACCTCTCCACGCTGGAAGAGGCGGGACTGGTGGAGAAGGACAAGCGGGAAGGCCGTCGCCGCGTCACGTATGCGCCCACCCGGAAGGCGAAGGCGATCGTTGAAGGCCGGGAACGCACCGTTCGGTTCTCCGTCGCGTCCTCCGTCCTGTCCCTGGCGATGGGTGCCACCGTCATCGGCAGCGCATTCCGCTCCGCCGCTCCGGGGTACACGACCAACGCAGCACCGGGGGATGACGCCGGGACTATGGAGGCGCCGGATGACGGCGGTGATATGGGGACGATGGACGCGCCGGAAGCAGATGCAGAAACGACTGATGCGCCGGCAGAGACGTTTGAGGATGCGCAGGATGCTCCTATCGAAGAGGGTAGTGAGGCTGCTGGAGAGGCCATGAACCTGCTGGATGCTACGGTCGAGACGGCGACAGGGGAACCCGCGCTGACCGTGCTCGGTGCCATACTGTTGCTGGGGGGTATCGCCATGATGTGCTACGGTACCACGCTCTGGTGGCTGAACCGTTCATCTGGGGAAGCAGCAACGACGGATGCACAGTAATGCTTTAAACCGTCAGGGCACAGGTTCATGTATGCTCCTGAAGGATATCCGGTTTCTTGTCACGCAGAACCAGAACCGCGACGTGCTGCAGCACGTAGATGTCCGCATCGAGGACGGTCGTATCACGGAGATCGGTGAATCACTTTCTAACGATGACGAAACCGTTGATTGCAGTGAGAAGGTTGTGATGCCGGGGCTGGTGAACACGCATACGCATGCGCCGATGAACGTGATGCGCGGTATCTCTGATAACAAGGTGCTGCAGGACTGGCTGGCGGAAGATATTTTCCCTGCTGAAGAACGCATGGACTCTGAAACCGTGTACTGGGGTGCCAAGCACGCGATCCTTGAGATGGTACGGACCGGTACCACCTGCTTCAACGACATGTACTTCATGGAACAGTCCGTCGCGGATGCGGTGGAGGATACCGGGATGCGCGCCGTGCTGGCACACGGTATCATAGACATGCCGGATGAGGAACCGGTGGACACGAAAAAAGAGCTGGCGGACAGTAAACGGTTCGTGGCCCGGTACCAGGATCACGATAGAATTACGCCCGCGGTCGGGCCGCACGCCATCTACACCTGCTCCGAAGAACTGTTACAGCAGGCGAAGGACCAGGCCGACAAGTTCGATACGCGGCTGCATATCCACCTCTCCGAAACCATGCGCGAGAACCGGGAATGCGAAGAGGAGCACGGCCGCACACCGACCGCATACCTGGACAAGCTGAACCTGCTGGACGACCGGTTCATCGGGGCGCACGGCGTCTGGCTGACCGAGAACGACGTGGAACTCCTGCAGGAGACCGGTGCCGGCATCGCGCACAACCCGTGCTCCAACCTGAAACTCGGCTCCGGCGTCGCCGACATCGCCCAGCTCCGCGAACAGGACGTTGTAACAGGCATCGCTACGGACTCCGTCGCGTCCAATAACAACCTGAACATGTTCGAGGAAGGCAAGACAGCCGCACTCCTCCAGAAACGCCGCGACCCACACCATATGACAGAGCAGGACATCCTTGATATGCTGACGATCGACGGTGCCAGGCTGCTCAATCTTGACGACGAGATTGGCTCTATCGCAACCGGGAAATGCGCCGACATCACCTGCATTGACATCAACGATGTGACGCTGAAGCCATGCCATGGCGTCCATGGCCTCCTGTCCAACCTGGTCTTTGGATTCCATGGCCAGGTCTCGGACACGTTCGTCGACGGCGAACCACTGCTCCGAGACCACGAACCACAGACTGTGGACGTTGACAACGTATTCCAGGAAACAACACGACGGGCCGCACCGATGACCGGAGAAGATCGGGATAAGAACCGTCACGACGCGGATGGCCACGACGACCACTCCGGATCAGAGCAGTCAGCATTTTAAAGCCTCACATCTATTCGTGTAACGCTTGGGGACATGGGGTAACCAGGCATCCTGATCGCCTCCAGAAACTGCCGTAGCAGTTTGCAATACGGACCGCCTTCGACGGTCACAGCATTCCTCGGGAATGCTGTTTAAACACTGTTCCCTTTCGGAACGGTGTGATCTCCATCCTTCGGATGGAACCTGTTTACGGTGATATACTGGAGGGCTGAGCGTGGTAACTTGAAAGAGTTGCCGTGTGATGATTACGCCAATACCCTGTGGAGAGAGCGATCGATCCCGGTTCAAATCCGGGTGTCCCCACTTCGTGGCTCGTCTCCGGTTTGAACCTCGCAGAACAATCTCCGATTTTCGAGCGGTTCAAATCCGGGTGTCCCCATTTTTGAAATTTTCTGGCATGAGTTCCAGGGTTTTGCTGTGTAACAGGGTATATCTGGGGGTTATATCGGATACGGCGTTCTTTTATATTAGAAGAGGGATAGTGTTGGGTAGGATGCGTCGGAGCGGGCTGTCGTTTACGTTGACGCTGGTTGTGGTGGGGGTCGTGCTGTTAGTGGTGACGGTCGTCATGATTCTTGTCGGGAGCAGTGTGCTTGGGGATTGGGGGCAGCGTACCGGTGAGCAGCGGTTAGGTGGTGCAGTGGGGCAGGCCTGTGCCGGACTGGGTGAGCGCATTGATCAGGCATACTGTGACGCGTATGTGAACCCTGTTGCTGATGATCCCTGTAGTGATATCCGGAGTGCACCGAGTGCTACGTATAACACGACCGCAGAGCAAGTTGGATGTAACTGGCTTGAGCAGGCGCAGGGTGATGTCGCTGGACTGCAGAGTCTATTGACAGAGGCGGATGATGGCGCTGGGCCTGACGTGTACCAGTTCCAGCCGGTTGTCCAGGTACAGGGAGATACGTATAACT
>CAZCWR010000019.1:6215-15967 GCA_964502455.1 uncultured archaeon
TCCGGTGGGGCGATGACTTCGACCTGTCCGGCCGGTCAGACCAGTTCTTGGAGTGGTGCAGGGACGGGACCGGTCCGTGTCGCGGATGAGGACACCCCTGACGACGACACGGAAACGGTATCGGCGGATGACCTGTTCTCCGAGGAAACAGAGGCATTCGAGGAGGGGGACGTGCTGGACGATCTGCCACGGCCAGCGGTATCGGTGGAGGTGGACCGGGAGGCGGCGGAGATTATCGTGACCGGTGAATATGATCCGTCGGTGGATGCGGACGGGATGATGTTCGGTATTCAGGGAGATGCAGGGCGTGACTCGGCCAGATCGGACTGTAGTGATACGCCTGAAGGGGAGTGTCAGGCCCGATTTGATCTGATTAATTTCCCGCCGGGTGCGCAGATCGAGATCGGTGCGGCGTTGCAGCGGGACGGGCAGCGCGGACCGGTGCAGATCATCTCGACCCGGCTGTTTGATGAGGGACAGGAGGCAGTCATCTACGTTGAGGCAGAGGAAACACGGGTCCCGGAACGGGTGGTTGACCAGGAAGAGATGCATGTACAGGTGTTGATGGATACCAACGCCGATACGGTCACGTTCGAGTTCGGGGGTGATACATTCGAGCTGTACGATGATGGGACGCATGGTGACGAAGAGGTGGGGGACGGCGTGTATACGAACGGCAACGTCGATGTTCCGCAGCGGGAGGGGATGGAACCCTGGACGATCGTTGCATCATGGGACGAGATGGGCATGGAACAGGAGGCAGAAGTACACGGAGGATACACGGAGGTCGTGTTCACGCTACCGGCGCCGGAACTGTCCCTTGATCTGCAGGAGGATACGATACAGGTCGACGCCACGTTTAATGCCGATACGGCTGTGGACCGTATGGTGGTCGAGGTCAGCATTGATAAGACGGATGATACCACAACACATGAGGACACAGTGGCATGCCCGGAGAACGGACGGTGTACAGCGGAACTGCCGGCCAATCTGGCGGACGGAGACGAGGTCACGGTCTCTGCAGCCCTGGAACGCGATGATATCAGCGGACCGACCAGTGTCGTGAGCACCCCATACCTCTCCGAGGAGGATCTGTACGTCCGGCTGTTCACGGAGTCACCGGACTGGACTATTCCAACAGATATCACTGACCGTCCGCAGACGGCGCAGGTCGTGGATATCACCGCCCACCTTGAGACGAACGCTGATATGGTGCTGTTCCAGGCGGGAGACATGGACCCTGTCACACTCCGTGACACAGGGACCTTTATCGACGGGGAGGCGGACGATAACGTGTACGGGAACACGATTGATACGGCCCGGATCAAGGAGCTGTCCGGCGAGCAGCCGATACGACTGATCGTGGAGAAGGACGATGAACGGCACGTGGTCTGGACTGACCGTATGACCATCACCAAGATCCTCCCGACACCACTACTTTCCGGAGAGATTGAGGACGACGAACTTACGGTTACCGCCCGATACCAGGGAGAGCGACGGGCCGACCGGATGCACACAGTAGCCAGGACTGGGGAAGGCGACGATGCAACGCGGCAGGATCAGGAAGTGGACTGTGACGCATCATCGGATACCTGTACTGCAACATTTGATGTGGATGTGTCCGACGGTGACCCGATCCACATCACGGCTGCATGGATTATCGGCACACAACGAAGTCCAGCGGGCGAACACCGATTCATCTACGAGAACGAAGAACTGGTACAACAGCTGGAGATTAAGGTCTACCAGTCTACTGAGATGACAGAGCAGGCACGGAACCAGGGAAGTACATGGAAACCGGCACGTGTCATGGAACAGTATATGGAACACGCATACAGCGATCTCCTGTCCCGCGCCGGTCTGCAAGACAGGTACACACTAAATGTTGAGGTCGTCCAGGACCCGATCGATATCGAAACCAGTACCGGGTCCACCGGGTCGCCGGATGATACCAGGTTCCTCCCGGAACAGCCGGATGATCCCGATCAGCCGGACCAGCCTGACCGCGAGCAGATGCCGGACACCGGACAGCTCCTCGAAGAATGGGACGGCGAGGTCACGGGTAGAGCGGACAGGGCGGTCCACTCGAACCTGCTGATCATGCCGGATATGATTCCGACACCGTTCAAGGTACAGGGCCGGGCAGAATCATATGGTACAGGGAGTGGAGAGGATGATGTTGCCGGAAAACATATCGGCGAGGTCTTTGACTGTGGCCCTCCGGAACGTACCGATGCATCTATCATCATGGCCGGTGAGGCACTGCTGGAGGCGGACCCCGGTGTTGAGGACCGGATATTCATGGTGGACTGGTACCCGGACGAGTCCCGGCCGATGTACAAGGTCGTGGAGGAGAACCTGGGGCATGTCGTGGCAAGTGCTGGCGTCCACGAGACCGGACACAATATGTGTTTCCTCCATCAGATGGCTGACCTCGTCGATGCATCGTCACTCGGTGGTGAGCCGCCAATCGATGGACGGGACAGTTTCCAGCAGTTAACATACTCGCTCATGATGGGTGGCCACTTCTCCAGTGTACGGGACCAGCGCTGCGGCAGGGAACTACCACAGTTCACCGGACAGTCCGTGCTGGACGAAACACACGAGGGGGATGAGGTCCACATCGACCCACGGTTCAGTGACTGCACCGTCCAGTTCTTCCAGGAACACCACGAATCACTCATGAACTGAGGTCGAACAAACATGCACCACGAACACAGCGTACAGACCGCAACCAGACAGGTGGTAGCAGTATCACTGCTCCTGCTATGCATCACCGGGACAGCGACAGCACAGCCTGACCATGTCTTCCACGTCGACATCAGTCACACGGAAGCCATCCCGATGACACGCGGTAGCACCCTCACCATCACCAACGTCTCGGTTGGCACCCCTGTCAACGGTACCGGTGTCACGATGGGTGAAGGCCCATTCATGCTCCGGGCCACAGCAGAGAATGGGGAAAACATCGCGCTGCAACAGTTCGATCTCCCAGAACGACGTGATGGGGTGACACAACAGGATCCTATCAAGAAAACTGTCACCGTCCCGTACTCCGCCGATGTCGACCAGATCAAGGTGTACTACGACGGCTATCAGCGAGATGAGACCCGGATTCAACCCCTGCTCTGTTCCATCGAAACAGACGGGCACTGCTCACCCTACTGCGACGCACGCGGTGTTGATCCGGACTGCGATACGCGTCCTATCGTGATCTACGTAATCCTTGCCCTAGTCATATTTACCCTGACTGGTACCTTGGCCATCTACCGCACGTTCTCCAGGATTAGCCACGGTGAAAAGAATACGTAACCCGTGGAGCCCCAGCGCTGTCACCCGGTCAATCCATCTTGCTGTGACGTATACCCGAATGCATATTGTTGGGATTTATGTGGACAGATTTGACGTGAGATACTCACGAAACCAGTGTTTTTATATGGGCTGGTGATACATTGTGTATACCATGCCTGAGGAGGACGGGGGCTTTGAGCGTGTGCCGACCGGTGTGCCGGGATTGGATGAGTTGATGAATGGCGGGATGCCGGCGGGGAATGTGACGTTGCTGTCTGGGCCGCCGGGGACAGGGAAGTCGACGTTCGGGTCGCAGTTCTTGATTGAGCGGGCGAAGGACGGGAGCAGCGGGATTTTCGTGAGTCTTGGTGATAGTCGGGAGCGTATCATCAAGAACCTGCGGGAGTTCGGCTGGGATATTGATACGTTACTGGAGGATGATCGGATCGCGATCATGAGTCCGGAACTGTACAAGTATGATACGTTGCTGCGGGAGATCAAAAGTAAGACCCGGGACCTTGATGCGGATTTCTTTGTGCTGGACTCTGTGACTGTGTTGAAGTCGTATTTCGAGGATGAGTTCACGATCCGGCGGAAGATCATGGAGCTGAAGAAGCTGTTCGAGGAACTGGAGCTGACCACGTTCCTGACTGCGGAAAGTCCGCATACTGATAACCGGTCGGTGATCGGTGTGGAAGAGTATGTCGTTGACGGCGTGATTGAACTGTACTATGAGAAAGAGTCCGATGCGTTCCACCGGTACATTGCGGTGAAAAAGCTCCGCGGTACCGAACACTCTATGAGCATCCACCCGCTTACGGTTGGGACGGGCGGTATCAGGGTCGAGACGTAGGGCAGAACATAGGGTTCTGGAAACAGCGGTTATAGGGTAGTGACGTGGTGTCGTCGCCGACTGTTGTGTGTCGGACGGGGTCTACCTATTCTTCTTCGATTTCACGGATCTTGGCGAGGATGCGGCGGCCGCGGTCGGTGATCCGGTATCGGCGGTCGTATGCTGCCTCTGGATTGATGACCTCGACGAGGTCACGTTCCGCCATTTCCCGCAGTGCACGGCTTACGTGGTTCATAGAAACATCGATCTTCTTCCCAATCTCGGTCGCGGTCCGTGGTTCGCCGGTATCGAACAGGTGAGTCAGGGCCTTCCGCCGATATGCGGACCGCTTCACCTCAGACAGTGTCTTCCAGTCCTCCTCGTCCATGGGTACCTATGCGGTTACGGAGGTTATCAAAAGGGTATACATGTAAACGTTAAATGAATAATGGTATAGATAACCGTATAGATAACCGCCATTTTAAAAGAATCATTGCGGGTATGCGGGGTATGAATGAAAAGACCGTGACAGTGGAATTGCCGGCATCTGACTGGCACTCGGTACTGTCTATACTGCAGGTGGTGCTCGAACGGGAGAAGGTACGGGACGATGCGGACAGGAACGCGGATGTCTGTGACATACTCACATTGCTCTACGAGGAGATCGACCGGCAACTGGCGGAGGGTGACGGGAAGGGTCACGCACATGGACTCTATTCCATGGGTGAAGATACTTGAAACAGCCCGTACGTTAAAAGGATGCCTGCCGGACTAGAGGTATGGGCACAGACGATGGCGATGATCGGTCATCGTGGCCGATTGACGACCTATACGATGCTGATATCGAGATTTCTCCAAATCCTGCCGATCTGCTGTACCGGGAACAGTCCCGGGCATGGGAAGAGATTGAATTCGAACCGGCGGAGGTGGACGAGGAGACGCTGGCGGCGATGGCGGACGCGGCCACACAGTTCCATTACATCTACCTTTCTGAGCTATTAATCATGGGCGATCTGCTGTGGAACGCACCGGATATCGGAACGAAACGGTTAGCGACCGTACTCAGTGCATCCCGGATGCGGGACGTGGACGCGTGGGGCCGGTACATCACCCATCTCAAGCTGGTGCGTCCTGCGATCTCACAGCCGCTTAAAACCTACTTCCAGAAGCTGTACGAGGAGGATCACCAGCTGGCACGGCTTATGGGATTGCTCTTTGTAGACGTGTTCCGCAAGGCCCTGGCCGACGAACTGCAGGACGTGGAAGACCCGACGTTCCGCCGACTGATGCAGCGAGATGCCGCAGAAGGTACAAAGAACGTCCGGTTGACGAAAGAGCATCTCCAGGACATCAGCGGTGCGCTGGATCCGGAAGAACGGCATACGGCAGCGGATCGGATTGACGACTACGTGGACATAATCGAGGATATCGCCGACGATCGTGCCGTCACACTGGAGGAACTTGGCGCTGATCCAGAGGCGATCGTGCACCACTGGCACGACATCATCGCCGATTACCGCACCATCATCTCAAACGACTGACGTATTCGAACAGGTACGGGTATCAGGTCTTTGCCGTGCAATTCCACATCAGGCATAGATGGAACTACCATTACCGGTGGTGCGCCGTATAGAACGCATCTCCCCCTTATAAGGTTTCTGTGTGGTTAGTAGGCATGGGCCTCGACACTGGAATTGATACCGTACACTATGTCATCCTGGAACTTCTCTCGGAACCACGATGGAAGAGTAAGATCCATACGGATATCGAAGGGATCGGGGACGAACAACTACTGGATACTGTGCCATCGACCCAGACTGTCAGTCGGCGTGTGGACGAACTCACCGATGCCGGGTACCTGACGACCTGCATCCTGTCCCCGGCCGAGGTTGATCGCGACCTCATCATCGGCTATAAGCGGACCGCGGACGGTGACGATGTGATGGCGGAAAAACGCGACGACATCCTGCAGGAGGTGGCACATACGACCTCCAATGATGCGTGCGGACAGCAGCGAACCGTCTCAAAGCCTGCACTGGTCAAACTGATCGCAGACGCGTTCGACCTTGACGACACGGGCAAGGAACAGATGCAGGACCGGTATGATGAGGAAGAACTTCTGTCACTGCTCGCACTCCACTACGCCCAGGAGAACGCAGACAGTTTCGCCACCCACGACCGTGACCACGCGCGCGACGACGAGAACGAGAACTTCCAGCGCCTCGTCGAATAATCTGTATAACGCCGGGGTGGTACCAGGAACGGTGTTATACCGGAAGGTCCCTGTTCTTCTGTCTCGCTCAATACGCAATACTCCTCCGTGGTCAACGGTGAAGCCGTAGAACTCGGTCTGATAGCGGAAGGGACAGGTGACTGGGCGTTCCACTGCCACATCCTCGAGCGCGCGGACGCCGGTATGTTCAGCGTCCTCCGTGTGGACTCGGCGTAAAACTACGTTTAAAATGATCTCCCTGTATCCGGTGCATCAGGGGGACTGATGACAGAGGAGGACATCACAGTCGGTCACCGGGCTGTATTCCAGTACGACTCCGCAGACGATCCATTATCGCAGTTGATGCGGATTACGATGCCGTGGTAAACGAGGCAACATACGTGGAGGCCGCTGATGCAGAGGATGCTGGCAAGTATGTCGCCGTTGATGTTGACTTCCCGGACAAGAGACAGATGGCCGATGCGCAAGCGTTTCTTGATGAGGTATACAACCAGTTCCAGCCGTTGGCAGGTATGAACGGGAGTGAACCCCCTACCGGTGCGTTTGAGGCCTTGACGGAGAAACAGGAAAGGTACCTGCGGACGGCATACGAGAGAGGGTACTTTGAGATCCCACGCAAAAATAACCAGGTGGCGGTATCGGACGAGCTGGGCGTGTCTCATCAGTCATTTAGCAAGGAGTGCCGCCGTGGACTCAAAGCACTCATTGAGGAATCGCTCCCGGCAGGTGATATTTCCGGGAAAAACCGTCAGTCAAAAGAAGATGATCCGGATACGTTCCGGTACGTGGACGGGACCGAGGACGATATGTATACACATATCCTGCAGGAGTATAACGTGGCAGTTACAGACGCATCACACCGCCTCCAGACATCGGCAGGTCATGCTACGGAAACCCATCGCCCCATGTACCAGGCAGAGATCATTGGAGACGGACATGACCGTGTCTCGGCAGCGTTGCACGCCGTTCACGATACAGTTGACGGATTCAACCTGGTTTCTAAGCGGCCAGTGACAGCAGAAGAGGCGAGGGAAACAGAACAGGAGAATCCGGCCGGACTATCAGACAAACAGTATGAGGCAATCCGGACTTCTACCAACATGGGGTACCTGGACGTACCACGGAATGCAGAACTGGAGGATATTAGCGGTACTCTGGACATCAGTCCTCCGGCAGTCGGTGGACGGTTACGCCACGCATACCGGGAAGTGATTGAGTCAGAACTCATTAATGTGCCGCAATAGTTATCATGCTGCCTTACGGGTGTTCCGACCGATCATCACGACCAGCACGATAGCGGTCAATGCCTGTGGGGACGGACCGACCGCGACCCATACGAATCCGGTGTACCCGGCGATACCGAGTAACACCAGCAGTGCGCCCCCTGCAAGGCGCGCAGTATGATCCAGTCCGCTCACGTTCTTTTTCATACAGGGCCATTACCCGCCGATAACCATTAAAAATACAGGTGTGGCGGCAGCAGAGGACAAGGGGTTACTGCTGTGACTGTGACTGTGACTGTGACTGTGTAATCGCCCGCTCGATTTTCTGCGGCTGGAAGCCGATGATCACCCGATCGTCTACGACAATCTGTGGGACGGCGCGTTTCCCGGTCTGCTGGATCATCTCTTTTGCTTTCTCCCGGTCTTCGGCGACATTATGTTCAGTGTAGTCGTAGCCGTACTCGTCCAGCCACTGCTTCACCTTCACGCAGTACGGACAGGCCGGTGTCGTATAGACGGTGATGCCTGTTGTCTTGCGTTCAGCGTCTGGAACCATATGTACACCTGTCACTCAATCTTTTAAAAAAAGAAGTATATGATTGTACTAAATAACCAATAAAAAATATTATTACCTCTTTTCACTATGTTTACACGGAGTTTATGTTTTAAGTATTGCATGTAATTCACAATACTATACGTGGTTAATGTGTCAACATCAATCGCGGACTACCTGAACCAGGACATCGCCTGCGAGGATCTGTTCGAATGCATCAGTGGATCCAGCGACCTTGATAAAGAAGTGTATTTCACGCTGCTGGAGCACGGACAGATGGATGTGGACAAGATCGCGGACGCCGTTGGACGGGAACGGTCGACCGCATACCGGTCAGTCCAGCGCCTTAAGGCGCACGGCTTCATCAAGCAGGAACAGGTCGGACAGAGCGGTGGCGGGTACCGGCACGTCTACACGGCCACACACCCCAAAGAGGTCGCCGACCACATGCAGCAAGCCCTGAACGAGCTGTACGCAGAACTTGGACAGCTCATCCAACAGTTCCGCGAAAAATACGCTGAACCCAAACAGACCTCCTGACCGGTGTCGCATATAGACCGGTTCTTATAAATGGCCACACCAAACACAGGAGCGGCATACTATACAAGTATACCGAAGAAGAAACGGGCGATCCCAGCCTGTACGAATACGTGGAGATCGTGGACGGGGACTGGACGTTCACCGCTGAGAACTTCGAACTGGTCGAGGAAGGCGAGGTGTACGCGGTCCGCGGTGACGAGGAACTCCGGGCCGACGAACCGTTCTATCCTGCACTTATGTTGACGGAGGGATACAGCGGTATCCTCGGGTACAGGGCCTGGAAACGGTCTGTACCGGAGTGACACCAGTTCCCTGGACAGGTTACAGTGCTACCGGCATCGGAACGATGAATCCTGCAATTTCTCTACGCGATTTTAAACGATGACGCGCATTGTTTAAAAATGGCGGCTGATACAGATAATGCGGTCAAGATACTGCTCATCGTGATAGCCGTTATTGTTCTGCTACCGGTGTTGATGATGCTGTTCTTTGCTCCGATGATGGCGGGGCATATGGGGTGGGACGGAAACGGATCGATCTGGTGGGCGGCGCCATGGCTAATGCTATTTCTTGCGATCGGATACCTCATCTACCGGACATCCACACACCTCGGTGAAGAAGATGTATTACAGGAGCTACAGCAGGCCTATGCCCGTGGCGATCTGACCGACGAGGAGTATGAGGAACGCCGGGAACGACTTGAAACAGATGAACGATAACACCGTGGTCGCCCGCCACAAGTGATGGGAGAAGATGTGGCAGCATCCACCTACAGCAGGCTAATATGCTGGTCAAGCAACAGGTGCGAGGAAACACCGAGTCCGAGGGCGGCACCTGGAACGTGGGAGGCCAACACGTGGCTGCTGGACGCGATTGCGGCTGCACTCAGAAGCACCAGGAAACTGAGAGAGTGCGTGAACCCACGGTGCGTCAAGGAGATGCGGGAGAACCCGGTGTACACGAAGATAAACACCATCGCAGCCGCGGCAAACCCAACGTGAAGCGGCAGCGGCATGTACAGCAGCGTTATGATGCCTGCCGCGATACTGGTGAAGGCCTGTGCCGCCCGGTGCACGTACG
>CAZCWR010000020.1:0-15820 GCA_964502455.1 uncultured archaeon
TGCCGGTGATATGCGGTCATTTCGTCGGTGTCAAGTTCGACACGTTTCAGGCAAAGGTCGCCGTATGCACCGTCAAAGTCGACCTCGGTGTTCATCACGATCTCTTCTGCGCCCCACGGCATGTCAGATTTCATTCTGTGACCGCCTCCTGTTTTTGGTAGTAGTCCGCAGTCTTCTTAATCCCTTCGTCCAGTGTGTGGTCCGGTTCGTATCCGATCAGTTCCTGTGCCCGGGAGTAGTCGGCCTTGGTGCGTTGGACGTAGTTGTCCATCGGGTTTTCCACGTGCTCCGGCTCGATGTCTGTTCCCAATGTATTATTCAACTTGTCAACCAGTGTGTTAAGTGAGGTTTCGTTGCCGGTGCCGAGGTTCATGATGGTGCCGCTCACATCGCTTTCCGCGGCCTTGATGTTGCCCTGCACGATGTCTTCCACGAAGGTGAAGTCCCGTGTCTGTGTCCCGTCACCGTAGATAACCGGGGACTCCCCGTTCATCATCTTCCACATGAACTGGGAAATCAGGTTCGCGAATTCGCCCTTTGATTGTTCTCGCGGCCCGTACACGGAGAAATACCGCAACCCAACAACATTCAGATCGTACGCGTTTGCGTAGACGGTGGCGTACAGTTCCCGACTCATCTTGGACGCAGAATACAAATTAACCGGTTCCTCGCCCATGTCTTCGCGGTGTGGCGGTTCGACACTGCCGTACATGGAGCTCGTTGATGCATACACGACCCGGAAATCATGTTGTCTGGCTGTCTCCATTACATTGATGAACCCATTAATGTTGACATCCGCACCTTCGGCAGGATTATCCTTGTGCATCGGAGCAGAACTCCGAGCCGCGTTATGGAACACCACGTCAGCGTCTCCACAGCACTCCTGCACCAGGTCCTGGTCGCGGACATCGCCATCAATAATCTCGATTTGATCCTTTACCGGTGTCAGATTGTCCGGTGTGCCGAGGTACATATCATCCAGTGCAACAACCTCGTATCCTTGGTTGACGAGTTCGATTACGAGGTTTGATCCGATGAATCCGCATCCGCCTGTTACAACTGCTTTCTGTGTCACGATATCACCGCTGTTCGCCGATTTCGCGCCATTCGTCTTCGTAGACGTATCCGTTGAGCTGGCCTTCGTCAGCAAGCTGTTCGAAGATGTCTTCAATCTGAACGCTCCGCTGCTCGTCTACTGCGGGAATCCGGTCTAAAAATGTGGGGTCAAGCAGGTAGATACCGGCGTTGATCAGGTGACTGAATGTTTCGTCCGGCTTCTCCTGGAATCCGACCACCTGGTTGCCTTTCATCCGGATAACGCCGTACTCTGTACTGTCCTTCACGGTTGTCAGGGCCATGGTTGCCGGTGCATCCGTCTCCTCGTGCGCTGCCGTCATGTCCGCGAGGTCGACCTGGCATAGGACATCACCGTTCATCACGAGGAACGTATCCTTCACCTTGTCACGGGCACGCCGCAACGCGCCAGCTGTCCCCTGCGGGTTCTCCTCGACGATGACATCGACGGTGATATCTCTATCGGTCGATACAGCGTCCTCTACCGCTGGATTCGCGGCTGCGATGATGACGTTCCTGACGCCTTCCTCTTCCAGGTGGTCCAGGATGTGGTCCAGTACCGGTCGTCCATTAATATTAATGAGGGCATTCGGGTCATCGCCGCCAGCCAGGATCACGGCGTCCGTCACGGCATCCCGCTTCAGATACTCCTTCAGCAGGTGTTCAATCCCCTGTGACCGGTTCGTGAATCCTTTCTGCTCCAGTCGCTGATCGATCCGGTCGACCACGTCCTGATCCAGCGTTAGCGAGACACGCTCCTTGACCATACGCTCTGTATTACACAGTATTATTAAATAGGTTAGGTCCGGGGCCGCAGACGGCTCTGTCGTCCTGATACACTGCGTTGAGCGCCCTATGAATCGATGAGATCCCACAGTTTTTGGCTTGGTGTTTGTTATTCGGGAAGAACAACGCTCTCGCCACCAACTTTAATAAACCGGTGGTGGTATTCGACATATAGTGGGCGGCCCATGAGCGACACTACTGCACTTGGCGGAAAAGATGCTATCATCCATAACCGTACTGTTACAGCGTTGCTTGTGGTGGTGATCGCTGCAGCGGGTATATACGCGTTTTCCAGTGCTGTATCGGCACAGAGTAGTGACTCGTCGGAGATCAATGTCACCGTGTCCGAGACGATCGAAGTGACTGTGGAGCCGACATGGTTCAACTTCTCGAACATCGACGTGCAATCCACGAATTTCTCTGATCACAATGACCTGTATCTGGATATTGAGAATACGGGGTCGACGAACCTGTCGAGTATTTACGCGCATGTGGATACGTTGTCCGCGGAGTACCGGAACCCACTGGGAACAGGACGTGCTGACCGGTACGCGGCTGGCCGATTTGTCTGGATCAAGAACCAGACCAGTCGGTTCTACCATGTTGGTTCATTGACCTGGAACATCACTGAGAGTGCTGGCGGATGGCCAAGCGGTGTGGAGAACGAACCCTCGAACACCAGGTCAATGGGGTACTACCGGAACGCAACGGGTGATTACCTGTGGGCACTCGCGCCGGACGGCGGTAGCGGGTCCTACAACTACTGTAACACATCAAGTGATGGTCAGTACAGTGCGCCGATTCTCCGTATTAAGGATGAGGCAGACAACGGGAATAACCGGGACCTGGACAGCGCCCTGAGTGATACTACGGAATACACGTTAAGCACGAACAACACTAACTGGGCGCAGGCGCAGGTCAGTGGTGGACCGCTCGATGGTCACTACGTGGCCAGTGGCGCAAACTGCACCAAGGTGCACATCAACCGGTTCGATAATGACGGGCAGTTCCCGATCACGGGGAACAACGATCAATACCTGGTGAATCCGAATACGGAACTGGCGCCGGGTGAAGAGTACAGCGCCCGTGTCGGTGCCGCGATTCCATCCGGGATTCCGGCCGGCGTCACCAACCAGTCCACGCTCACTATCACCGCCAGCAAGCCATAAGCTGGCGGCATGCTCGCTCATTTTCTTTTTAGGAATCTATTTAGTCCTGTAACCCGTATATGGAAGCAGGGGGCAACGTGCAACAGAGGACACTGTTCTGGCAAACGGCTGTTCTTTCAGTCTGTTTTATGGGGTTAGTAGTCACTGTCACTGCCGTAGATCCGGGAGATACACAGATCCGGAAGCCGACAGGATTTAACGATAGTGAAAATGTAACGACCAGTCCTGAGAACGCGACTGTGTTTCCGCACACATACAATCAGAATCTGTCTGCGGAAACGCTGGAGCCGGTAGAGGACCCGTCAATTATCTGGAAGGACTGGGATACAGAGGGGGCAAAGCCGTATGACGCACTGAGTGTATCAGTGACGGCGAACGCATCGAACTGGTTAACCACGAACTGGGGGATGTATTTCATCAACAGTTCAGACGCGGTGGAGTGTAATAGTAATGGATACGCGATAAAAGATAATGGTGGAGATGCGAATTTCGATACAAAGACAAATTTCACGCGGGTACTACCATATAACCAAGATCTTAGCCTGCTTGAGGTTTGTATCCTATCGACCGGCAGCGATTTAACTAACGGTCAGATCATTGAAACGTGGGATATCCGTACAAACGGTACCGTGGAAACAACATCACCGCTCTGGCGGCACCAGCAGCAGAATGTGTCATCGATCATCCAGGGAGAACCGGTTGAACTGGCGGCACAGGGGCAGGACAACCGGAACCTGTCACACGCCGTACTGGCAACGAACGAGACCGGGACATGGGAGAACAAGAGCATACATGGATCGCCAATACGGCTGTACGCCGGTGATACGTGGACGTGGAGCAATTTCACGTGGGACAACACCTCGGTGACAGCGGGGTCGACCCTGGGGTGGCGGATATGGTACAACGATACCGCGGGAAACGTCAACGCCACGGACACTGAAATATTCTCGCTTGAACCCCCGGTACTTGCAGTGAACCTGACAGCACCACCGACACCGTTCACTGTCGGACAGAATGAGACGTTTACGCTGAACGCGTCCATCACCTGCCGTTACGGGGACTGCGGAGCGATTGACGGTACGGCACAGTACAATGCGTCCGGTCCAGAACCGAATACATCCATTCCAGCGGATGGCGAACCGTTTCACACGACCGGGAACGCCAACCCGCAGACCTGTGACACGGATTTGCAGCGTGATGATGCCTGCTACGTTGACTGGCACGTCAACGCAACAGGCACGATCGGTTCCCGGTGGCTGGTGGACGTAAACGCCTCATCGAGTCTGGATACGGTGGCATGGAATGATACGGCGGACGCGGACGTGGAGATCATCGAAAAGGTCATCGATATCACGCTGGGGTGGGACGCGATACGGTTCGGATCGGTGTTCGTCGGGACGGCGAACAATACCGCAAAGGGGAACAGCAACCGGGAGTACAACGTCACGGTCACGGACCGCACGACCGTTGATGTCGATATCTGGATGAACGCCTCTGACCTGACCGGGGTCACGGAAGATGATACGATCAGTGCCGGTAACATAACGTGGAACGCGACCACGAACGACGCAGCCGTAACAGAACCGTTATCCCAGGCGTGGCAGCCGATCCGGCGGAACGTCTCCCGTGACACTCGGTTCTCCCTCTACTACTGGCTCAACATGCCGTACGGTATCTATGCCGATGACTATATCGGTACGCTCTGGGTGAAAGCCAATGAGACTGCATAGCATAGTACTTACCGGCATACTGGTGCTGTTCCTGCCGTCAGCTGCGGCGTTCGGCTACGCCCAGGGCACGATGGAGCAGACGGTACTTCCTGGTGATGAAGTTCATTTTACGGTCTACGTGCTGGGCGACGACCTGCCCGTGAAGGTAACGACTATCGATGCACCAGAAAGCTGGGACGTGAACGTAGACCCGACGTACGTAAACGGTACTGGTACCGGGGACCATCGATACATCGAGACACCGGATGGATACCAGAAACTCATCCCGGTCACGCTCACCGCGTCCGTCCCCTTACACGCCGATCCCGGTGACTACCCGCTGACGGTGCGCCTCGTCTCTGCATCGGCAGACACGGGACTTGACGGCTCCGGCGTGGCGGTCCGCCACCGCGAATCACTCACATACACCGTCTATGTCTCAGATGATGGCGCACAGGCACCAGACGCGACAGCACCCGACGAAGAACAGGATTCAACGGGGTCGGCCGACGCACTACCGGACACGGGACGCAGTGGTATTGTTGTCACGGGAGATTCGCCGGACAGTCAGGCAGAGACGACGGACACGGGGATACAGGGTCAACTCGTGGTAGACCGAGTCACGAACCCTGTTGTCCTGTTCGTATTGTTCCAGATTGGGTGGGGTATCGCACTCGGATATGTGCTGAAACGCAGGGACTATATCTGACAGCAGGATTCAGAAGAAGCGCCGCTTGGAGCCGCCGCCGTACTTCTCGAACAGCTTGTTGAACTTGCGGTCCGCGGTATCGTCGATCGTCAGATCCACGAAGTCCTGCATGAACCCGTAGTCGAACCGGTCATCCCGGAATTTCTCTGTATACAGCCGGTACACGTTGTTCATCGCGTTCACGAATGCGTCGTACTCACTGGCGGTACTGTCTGCGTGGTCCTTCAGTGTACGATGCGCGTCCACGATAATGTTCTCGGTCCGGTACTGCAGGCCTGGCGGGATGTCCACGGTCTGCTGCTCGTTCTGGCCGCGACTGATAGCGGCTGCGATGCCGGATGTCAGGTTGAACAGGAGGTTTAACGGGTTGTCCGGCAGATCTTCTTTCTGGTCCTGGAACAGCCGTGCCACGTTGTCCAGGGACAGGAACGTGGACTTGAACACGTCGTTCTGCCACAGCTCACACAGTGTCCGGTACTCGTCCTCATCGAACTCCAGTTTCCGCAGGTTCTCCTCAAGGTCGTCCTCCAGGTTGCCGCGGCCGATCTGCAGCAGGTCTTTCTCGTCCTTCTGGTGCTCTGTCCGTGGATGGAAGCCCTTGGAGTGGATGAGGAACTCCCGAAGAATCTCGTGGTTCACGTGCTCACGGCTCCACGCCACAACCTGATGCGAGAACAGGTCATCATAGTTCGATCTGATCATGTTGCTGCCGCCGTCCTTGTCCACTGTGATCAGGTTCGCCTCCTTCAATGATTCCAGCGAACTGTTCTGGTACAGGTAGGTCGGTGACGAATAGCCCCACGCCTGGTTCAGGTCGGAAATCGTGTTCGGCGTGAAACAGGAGTAATAGATCACCTTACACCGGAGATCCTCCTCGAGAACGTCGATATCAAGCTGCTCACCCACGCTATCCGCCCCGCTTAGTACGGTATAATCATCAGCGTATATATAAGCGACGGACGAGCACCGGACTGATTTGATTGTTTCGACGCATTATACCTGGCTAATACACCGGGACGTATTACGGGGATAACGCAAAACACTCATAAGGGGGTCGTGACCACGGTAAACCACGCGTACGACCTGTTGCAACAGGTCATTTAGTCGACTGAAAACAGGACGATCTAGCCGCTCCCCGGAGAACGGCGCTACGGACCGTCCTGCAGACTGCAGCGTGGTGACACCAAGTTGGATAACCTATCTCCTGGACAAACAGATGGAGAGCTGACACTTGTTCCAGAAGCTGTTTCTTCGTATAGTGTCACTGCTACCGTCCAACGTGCGCTGCAGTACGCCTGGATGCTGTATTTCACACCGTTCATGTGGCTCTACGCGCGCGTACACGGCACCCGTGATACGGGACAGGCCCGTCCGCTCGCCATCTCACTGCTGTTCGTCGCCGTGTTCAGCATCCTCACCATCGCCGCACAGCCTACCATCACCGCCAATGTCGCGGCAGACGACCCGAACGCCACGGTCAGCACCCTGCTCCTGTCACTGATCGAGAACGACTCGGCCAAGGTCGTCTTGGAGGCAGATGGCGGACCGCTCCCTGATCAGAATGTGCACCTGTACCAGGAGAACAGTGCGCTCGGTGAACTCACTACGGACAGTACCGGGACCGCCATCTACCAGGATCTGTCGCCGGGTACCTACAACCTCACTGCGCTCTACCCCGGGAACACCACACTGAACGTGACCGCGGCTAATGATTCCATCCTCGTCGATATTCCGGTGCCGGACAGTACCGGTGAAGAATCCAACGCATCCACGGACAACGCGACCGACGACAACAGTACAGACACTGGGAGTGGGACCACGGGGGGTAACGCCACAGATGACGGTGCAACAGATAACGAAACAGCGGCGAACGCCACTGCGGTAGACTTGACGGATACCGTACTGGCCTTGGATGTCAACGCATCGAACCGCTCAGTGGCCGCGACACTCACCGCGAACGGTACAGGCGTACCCGGTCAACCACTTACACTCACGGTCAACGATACCGACTACGTGCACAAAACTGATGATGGCGGAGTAGTGACGTACTGGACGTTACCGAACGGTACGTACAGTATTGTTGCCACGTTCGATGGCAACACGTCGATGAACCTGTCCGGTAGTAACGCATCTACGACAGTCACGGTTGGGCCCGATGAGGTATCGGAAACAGATGATGGCGGAACGAAACCACCAGCTGGTGATAAAGGACAGGGTGAACAGGGGCCGCCGGATCACGTCGACACACCCCACCTGACCGAGACGTTCAACGGTGAATCCACGCAAACCTACCGCGTGGTCACGCCGCCCGGGCAGGGAACTGTCGAGATTCCTGTACCTGACGAGGCATCGGATCGCGCAGTGGAAGTAACATCGGAACAGGATGCATTCCAGTTCGGTGACACACCGCGATTTGATGTTCAGGCCCCGGTGGATCACGAGGTGTTCGTTGGCGGTGAACGCGTTGAATCTGAACGTGAAGAGGGCGTACTGCAAGTTGACGTGGGTGAGGGACGGAACACGTCGATAGAGGTCCGGCAACAGCCTGCCGCGATGAACGTGAAGGTGCAGGACCGGTTGGGTCGTTCCGTTGGTGTGGAATCGGAACTCACTGAGACTGCTGACGGATACGAGGTGAAGGTTACAGAGCCGCGGAGCATGCGGGCCGGTAAGTATCAGCTTGAATTGACGACACAGAATGGGAAAGAGACAGTCTGGTTCAAGTGGGGGTTGATCTCCATCAACACGAAGAAGAGTATCTACCGGCCGAATGATACCGCCGAAATCTACATGGTCGTGCTGGACGATGAGGGCGATCTGGTCGGCGATGCGGATGTGGAGATGGAGGTTATTTCGCCATCCGGTGATGTGACACGGTTCGCTACATCTCCAGAGCAGGGGGAGCAGAAGATTGAAAGCCGGACACCGCGCCGCGGCGTATACCGGGCAATGTTTGGCGGCACGAATGAAGAGGGCGAGTACGCTATTCAGGCACGGGTTAATGATGCGAATGCGAAAGCCCGTATCGACTCATATTTCCGGGTACAGGAGGAATATGAGTTCGATATCATACGGGACGTGCCGTTCACGCTGGACCCGACGCTTGGTCCATATAAGGGCGAACTGTACACCCGAAGCTACACCGGTAACGAGGAATACACGGTTCGGGAGTATCTTCCTGCAGAGTTCGAGGTCGTTGATGCCGGCGGGGCGACCGTAACAATCACGGACGATAATAGGACGAAGATCCTGGAGTGGGACGGAGTTACGAACGATTCCACGGTCCGGTACGAGGCGCAGGTCCCGGAGATCTGGCCGTACCTGTACCGGCTCGGCGAGGCGGAAATCGATTATCAAACATCTGATGGCATGAATACGTTCACCGAAGCCCGGCCGTGGCAGCTGGCGGTCGACCCGATTGTTGACTGTACGATCAATGGGAACCAGTACAAGTGTCAGTTCGAGGAGGATGAGGTGAATCTCGGTGCATCAGACATAAAAAGCGAGACCAATTTGGGTACATGGGAGCCGAACACGGCCTGTGAAAGTGATAGCACGTGCTGGCTGACGAATATCACGGAACGTCACAAGGTCCAGCGGGGAGACGGGTCGTGGTGTGGTGAGCTGATAATCGAAGCGGCAAATACTAGTCGGTACGAGTTTGTCTTGGCCGGGGAGTCAACTGGTGGAGGATACGGGTTTGCATGGGATAATAACAAGCTGTACGATCCGGATGGTGAGTGTGACAGCCAAGGCTTTACCCCGTTAGGAACAGCGCCGAAAGGGTTCGAAACCAACGATCCGTTCCCGGAGAACACTGCGTTCGATATTATTGCTAATGGAGATACAGGGGGTGGAGGATCAGGCGGAGTGACATTAAACGTGGTTGGATACCGGTACGTCTGGGCGTGGGTGGATGTGGAGCCGAAGATCGTGACCCCGGCAGTGACTCCGGACAGTGGGGGTGACACCGGTGGCTGGGGGGAGACGTGGAACTTCTCCGCAAAGGTATGGGATCCGGACGGGGACACGGTGAACCTGTCCGCCTGGGCAGAGAACCCGGCGAACAATGAGTGGCGGATGGTGGGGTGGGACCAAGTTGAAGGCGCAGGGTCATCCAAGTCACAGGCGAACCGGTCATCAGTCCTGTACAACGGGTTCAATTATACGGATGCGAATCCGGGATGGGGTATCAAGTTCAACATCTCCGACGAGAACCAGATCAATAACTCGGAGACTGTTCCTGATATCGAAGTGGAAGAGGACGATATCGAGATCAAACACATCCGAGGGAACAACTCGTTCCTGAACCGGGGGTCGGGCGGTGACAGCCGGAATAGCACGACGTTGGAGGTCCGTACGAACGATACGGACAACCAGACATGGATTATCGACGGTATATTCCACACACTCGAAGTTGACACGGATTCCGGGGTCAACGACACGGTGAACGAGGAGTCAACCACGTTCGGGAACACGACGTTCGAGGTCCAGCCGGCGTGTTCGCCACGGTACGAGGTCGGCCAGCGCCGGGCCATGGTATCGACAAATGGTGATGCCCCGTACAAGAGTGATGAATTGCGGTGGTTGTATTTCACGATTACTGATGAATTACATACGGATCTTGTCGATCCGTCTGGCGGTGTGGAGATCAACAAGCAGAACACGGACTGGACGTATATCAACGCATCGGTCAGTTCGGACTGTGACGACGAGGAGAACGCGCAGGTATGGTTCAACATTACGGACCCGGACGGGAACTACCATCGCTGCCCGACCAACGGGTTCAACACGACGGACAGTAACGGTGAGACCGCGTGTATCTTTAACGTGTCGGATAAGCCGACCGGTGACTACGACATCAACGTATCCAGTAACAAGTCGGGATTCCTGGATGGAAGCGGCAGCGAGACCGGTGCGTTCACCCTCACGGATAACGTGGATCTGTCGCTGACAAGTCCAACAGCCGCGTCGAACGAAACCGGGACAAGTACTGGTGAATGGGGGTTCTACTGGCATTTCAACGTGACCGTGAGTTCGACCGTGGATAATAACTTCGATGTCGAGGCATGGGTTACGCCTGACGGTGGCTCTACATATGAGAAGGTTGGGAGCAAGACGTATACGACCAGTATGGGGGAGGAGACATTCGTCTACCCGTGGAACCCTGGGCCTGATAACCTGGGTGATGATGAGCAAATCCTGTTCAACAACACGCAGGACGGGACGACGGCGTCGACCGGGTTCACGCTGGAGAAAAACACGGTGCTGTACGAGTATGTAATGGGTCATGATCGGGTGGTGAACCGGTCCGGCGACCAGAGCAGGAACCTCTCGTTCCGGGTGAAGGACGGGAACGGCACGTACCTGAACAACTTTGGGACGCAGTACGAGGTGACGGACGATGGTACCAACTACCACACCGACAGCACGTTCGAGGTGGAGACGAACGACACCGGGCACGCCAGCTTTGACTTTGATCCGGGCTGTGGCAGCGAGTACACAGGTGCAACCAAGTTCGCGGTCGGGTCGCAGAACTGGAAGATCACGGTGAACGAGTCGGAGACAGACTCCTACCAGCAGAACGACTCCTCGAACTACCTGTCACGGAACCTGTCCGTGTGGGGCGACATCACGCTGGATTTCAGCGATCCGGACGGTTCCCAGAACTTCACCCAGGGCGACACAATCAGCTACTTGGGGTCAACCAACGATGACTGTGGGGACGCACTTTCCACCAATGTGACGTACTGGATGAATCAGAGTAACACGCGCCGGTTCTGTTCGGGAGTCAGTGAGGTCGGTGCGAACGCGTACAGCTGTGACTTCCCGACGGATATCAACACACCGCAGCAGTGGTGGAATACCAGTATGAACGCGTCCACCTCCTTCTACTATACGAACCGGACACGGAACACGGCCGATCCCGGACTGTTTTACATCGAACCGTTGTTCAATCTGGAAACCCCGAACTTCACCGCGCCTGATGGGTCCTCCAGTGCGGGATGGGGGAGCCGAGACTGGAATCTCAGTGTTGTCTCAAGTAGCGGGGATGACGAGCAGGCATATAACGTGACCACGCATCTCGCACAGGGATCACCAGAGTTCGGATCGGCCTGTGCAGACGATGTCTGTATCAACCAGACAAACGATATCTGTGACAACTGTAACGATCAGACCGTGATCTGGCACCGGAACTTCTCCTCTGGTGATATCGGCACGTGGTTCGTCGAATTCCAGATGGATACCTCTCCGATCACCCGGACCACTGAAACAATCTCCGTTGACGTGGAGGCAGATCGAAACAACATCTCGTATGGTGGGCAGGGGAATGACACGACAGTAGTCCGGAATGAGGACAAACAGACGCTGTCCGTCCAGGTCTTCGACATTGACCGGGACACGTTCAACGTGACCAACCCATCGGCCACCGTCAACTTCTCCCTGTTCGACAAGGATACGAACAACCTCTTGACAAATCTGGATACGAACACGACGAACGCTACCGGTCATGCCATCTACCACCTCAACGCCAGTACCTGTAGCCAGTATACGGACGGCGATCAGTACTGGCGGGGTGAGATCAGTGATGATGATTCAGCGTACAAGTATAACACGTCCGCGAACTTTTCCATCACGCTCGACCTGCAGGGGTGTGAGGCATCGGTCGACGTGGACCCGGTCGACTTCAATTATCTGCCCTCCGAGGTCTTCCAGTACCGGAATTTCACAGTGAATGCTACGGTCAACGCCCTTGTATCCGATGCGCAGGACGTGTTCGCCAACCTGACGACACCGGCCGGATGGATCTTTGACGGTGCGTTGAACGATCTCGGTACCGTGACCACCGACTCCTCGGAAACAACGGGCTGGTTCGTCAACGCAACCGGATACGGGCAGGAGAACGTCACCGTGTTCGCCAACTCATCGAACGCTGGCAACGACACCGAACACTCAAACAAGTTCCGTGTGTACAAGTGGGCATCAAGTCAGAGTCCGGATGCGCCGTCACTTCCGCAGGTTATTGCGCCGGATGAGCAGGTTACGCCACGCTGGAGCTGTGAGGTTGGGGATTACCGTGTGGCCAACCTGTCTGTCACGTCGGAGAACACGAGCGCCGCGTACAACAGTGTACTCCGTGCCGAGGTGTATAACGGCACCGGCTGGACAGACATCCTGCACAGCAAGAACATCACACTCAACGGCTCACGCACGGACGGCGTACCGGTCCTTGATGGGCAGTTACGCGCTGACGAACAGGGAGACTGTGCATTCCGTCTGACCAACGTTGGTGGGAACGATATCAACATCACTGGTCTGTCCCTGGCACGGCACCTGAGCGAGAACGTGACCATCCAGGACATCAATACGACGATCGGCAGCGTGCCGGTGATGGGGGCCGAGACGGACGAATCACTCCTCAACGCCTCGGTCAAGGCTGGGAACAGCTTCGGCACAGCGGAAACTGTGGATGTCGGGATCAGTATTGCAAACAGCACGACCAGTGTCTATGACAACGTGACACACGGCGTCAGCGTGCCGGCGGACGGGGCCGCGTACGCCAACTTCACAGATATCAACACGTCAACGTGGGTCCCGGACGACTACACGATCACCGCGAATGTCACAGGGACCAACGTGGAGACGGAGGAACGGGATGAACCGTTCACGTTCCGGGATGTCGGGGTCACGTCAAGCGTGCCACGGTACATGTGTAACGCGACCACAGAGACCGCGAAGGTCACCGTACACCATCCGTTCCAGGACCCGGTCCAGTACAATGTATCCCTGGAGACGCCGTCAGGCTGGAGTTACGATCCGGGATACACCCTGGTGTGGATGAACGAGTCGGAAACAGACACAGTGCCCTTCAACATCACGTCCAGCAATACGGCGCGGAACACGACGATCAATGCCACAGCGAC
This sequence comes from uncultured archaeon, assembly GCA_964502455.1. GTDB lineage: Archaea > Nanohalarchaeota > Nanosalinia > Nanosalinales > Nanohalalkaliarchaeaceae > Nanohalalkaliarchaeum. Next base: position 13,373 of record CAZCWR010000020.1, read on the forward strand.
CTATACGTACCCGGTGGAGAAAACACTGAAGAACGGGACACGAATCGAGGAGAGCAGCGACCTGCCGATCCTGGAGATCGTGCGGGAAACGCCGGAGGTCGTGGCATCAGATCGCGTATTCCAGTCCCAGATTTCGGTGCACAACAAAGGATGCGCCTCCACGAACACGGATACCACGGTGCAGGAGAGCCTGCCGACCGGGTGGACACCGGCGAACCCGGGCATCATGACGAACGCGTACACGAATGATGGAGAGGTGGAAGAGAATGATGTCGATCTCCTGTCCTCCACCACAGACATTGAAACCAACACATTGACCTGGACGCTTGATACAATCCCGGAGAACGACTACGCGGTACTGACATACGAGGCCAAGTCCCCGACGGGCACGGCGATATCTGACACGTTTTCGGCGAATGCATCGTGGGACGGCGGAAGAAACGTGTCTGATGACCATATCATCCAGACCGCGAACTACAGCAGTGAATCTCACTTCGCGTTCGATATCAAGGCAGAACAGCAGTCCGCATATCCGTGGCCGGAGCCGCGCAGCATCCAGGTGAACCGCAGCTACAACTACACGTTGAACGTGACGAACATCGGTGACCTGGCGACGACGGCAGACCAGTGGAACACCACGGTCTCCGTGCCAAACGCGTGTAGTGTGCCGGCAGTATACGATAACGGTAATCATAAGCCAGCTGACAGTGAGATCGAGTGGCAGCTCCCGGCACTGGCTGCGAAGAATGAGGCAGCGTTCACGTTCTCCCTGAACTGTACGGCCGAGGAACGGCACGTTTTGACAGCTGAAGCGTTCTGGGACAACCGCAGCACGGAGGAGTTCACGGATGCCACCCATATCTCCTGTACTGGGGGAAGCTGTTCTATGTCTGAGGAGTATACGTTCACCAAGCCGGACAACGCCCGGTATGAGCAGTTGCAGCGCGTGGCGATGAACATCTTCCGTGACTGGACCGGTGCCTTCGCCACGATCGGGCAGGGACAGGTCCGGATGGCAGACGATACCGGTCATGAACGGATCGTGTGGCAGGACTACGCGTTCGGCCTGGATAGCAGTACGGGCTGGGCGAATTACACGATCAATGATACGGACCAGGGAAGGTTCGTGGATGCGGCACGGGATATCCTGATCGATACGGAGACCGTGGCTACCAGCAACGAGGACGGGAACGTAACCGTACAGGACCTACAGTACACGTGGCAGACCGGCACATATTTCCAGGAGCCGCAGGACCTGTTCATCAAGGCCAAGGAGTACGAGTATATTCCGCTCCTCACGAACGCCACATTATACGTTGATCACGACCCGACGCAGACAGTCGGTGGCTGGGGGGAGAACTTCACGTTTGCGGTGACGACCAAGGACCGGTTCAGCCGGGACGTGACGGTGAATGTGTGGCATGACGATGGCGACGGGTACACCCGATTCGGGAGCACGACATGTGCGGACTGTGGAGACTGGAACACGTTCAATTTCACGTACGACTACACGTCGGCCGATATCGACACGTGGAATTTCAAGTTCAACGCGACCAGTCCCGGTGGCACCAACGACCTCGTCGGCCTTGACGGCAACACGTACGAGGTGGAGCAGGACGACGTGAACGCGTCCATCGAGACGCCGGACGCGTTCGCGACAGTGAACCGGTCGGAGTCCACGAACTTCACGATCCGTATCTATGATCGGGACAACGGAACGTACCCGGACGGTGCTGCCGGATCCGTCAGTATCTCCACATTCGACTTCACAACCTTTGATGATGCACTGCTGAACACGAACGCCACCGGCCACTTCGTCCGCACCGTCGGCAACAGCGCATGGTGTAATGATATCTCCGGCAGCCTCGGGGAACGCGTGTTCAAGGGCGGCACGGACGCGGACGGTGCATACAAGCAGAACATCACGGACCGCCGGAACTTCACTCTGATGGGTGACCTGACGAACACACACAACTGGCCGCAGCGGACAAAGAACTTCACCCGTGGAGACAGCATCGTGTTCAACGGCACCATCGTTGACGACTGTGGAAGTGGCCGGGCAGCGAGCGCCGATATCACGTTCAACGCCTCAACCAGCGGTGATTCCTTCGCCTGTGAGACAAAGGACACCGCGTCAGATGACTTTGTTGAGTGCTCCTCCCAGTCTGTACCCGGTGACGCGACGTACGGCTGGTACAACGTATCATTCGCCAGCAACCAGACCAACTACCACAATGGCTCCGATGCGTTCAATAAGGCGTTCTACGTGTCGGACGTGCCGGACGTGTTCGCCGGATCCGTAGAACCAACCAGTGCTGGCTGGGGGGAGGGCAAGTTCAACTTCTCCGTGAATGTGACGGACAACGATGGTGACCGGAATGAGGTGTACCTGTGGTTGCAGGATCCGAACGATGAATGGCATCTGAACGAGACGAAGACGTGTACGAA
>CAZCWR010000021.1:0-15276 GCA_964502455.1 uncultured archaeon
GACCGTGGCATTATCCACATCGTATTCATCCCCGGTATCGGCGAACGGCGTGGTCACGTTCGCGGCCAGGTACAGTGTGTCCGGTTCCTGCCACGGCCCGGGATTCCGGTACACCACGCGGTCAGGTAGGTTGTCAAAGTTATCTCCATCCGGGTTAGACGCTGTCTTGGACCCAAGCTTGGCCTCGTTGTTGTCCCGCCACCATGCGGAGACATTCAGCACGTCCGGGATGACCACCGTCTTATTGATAGCGGACGGTGTCGACGCGTTGACGAACATACCGGGATGGTCCTGGATAAACAGACCGGCATCGTATGCACCGTTCGACAGGCCTGTCGTGTTCCAGCGGATGACCGCGTCCCCATTGCTATCTGTCTGGTTGACGATCGTGTTACTCATGTTCTTGTTCCAGAACGTGACGTTATATCCTGCGCTGTCCGGGAGTCCATCGATAGAGATGTTTGCCATGATACTGTTGGAGGCGTTCGGCGCCACGTAGTCCGGGATCGTGTAGTCATCGAGGAGCGCTTTCCGCCGGACCGTCAGACTCTGGTTTTCCGCTGCAGGCAGGTAGTACGCGTAGCTGACATCCGTCGAGATGTTCCCGTCACCGTACGCCCACGACGGCGGTACCCAGCTATCCGATATCTTGTCGCTGATGACGTTATCGTCATCGTCATCGATGAACCGCCACGTCAGATCGTAGTCCACCTGGTCCTGCGTGTTACAGGTATCGCTGAGAGATGCAGAAATATCGACTTCCTCCCCGTAAAACGCGTTACTGGACGATGGATCCGTGATGGACAGTGACACGTTATCCTCCAGTCCGACCGAGGTGTTGTGCCACTGCTGGAACAGGGTCACATTCGATGTCGACGTGTTCTCGAGGAACACCGCCACATCATACGACCGTGGAACGTCGGAGCAGGTCGTCCTCCAGTCGATCTCTGCAACACCGTTCTCGTCAGTGGACACTTCGTCGTACTGCGTGCCATCGATCCACCACGTCATGTTATACGTGGACCAGTCCTGATCAAGATCCGACTCGTTCGCCGCGATGTCGTTCCCGGTGATGATACGGGACGTGAGCGTGAAGTTCTGGCCGCCATCCTGCACACCTGGAAGCCGACGGAAATCCACGCCTGCCTGCGTAAAGTTCGCATTGATCACGTTCTGCACCAGAATCGTGTGCGTGTCCTGCCCACCACTGTAATACGCATAATCCACGTAGGACGAGACATCAACGTCACCGTACGCCCAGTCCGGAATGTTCCATGACGTGTCCAGCCCACTGGCAATCAGCTTGTCGTCATCGTTCTCATCCGACGCGTTCCACACGACATCATAGTCGATGTCCCCGGGATTCGTGTTACAGGAATCAGTCAGATTCGCGGTCAGATCGACGCTGTCCCCCTGGTTATACGACTCGGCACCCGGGGCATCCTTGTCCTTCGGTGTCTCGATCATAACGGTCGCATTGTCCTCCACATCCAGCGTCCCGGTGTCGTTGACCGCCCCGATCTCGTAGTACGTGGTACTGTTCCGGAGCGCGGCACGGATATCGTACCGATCCGGAATATCAGAGCAGGACGTGCTCCAGGTTACAGCGGCAGATCCGTCACTCTCCGTGGTATCGGAGCCGATCAGTGATTCCCCGGAGTCATCCGTGACGTACGTATCGACCTCAACGCCGGACTGCTGCACCGTGGTACCCTCTGGTGTCTCGATCACGGTCTCGATATCCTTGTTACTCTGTCGCCAGACACGGTCACCGTCAACGGTCAGCCGCGGCAGGAACACGTTCTTCAGGGAAAACGTCTGCGACACGTTATCCGACTTGAAATGGGTCCGGGACGCGTCCGCCGACCATGTCTTGGTACCGACAGCAGCGTCCGCATCCGGCTCATAGGTGCAGGTGTAGATACCACTGCTGTCAGAGGTGGACGTGCAGCTGCCATTATCCGTCGTGAACGAAACGGTAGCATCCGTCACGGCCTGATCCCGGTCATCCACCACGCTCACGTTGAACGTGCCGGTCGTGTCGTACGTGCCATCCGTATAGGAATTGTCGTGGAACACCGCGGCGGTCGACGATGCAACAGTCGCGTTCAGGTATCCTTCGACCGTGAACGCCTGGCTCTCGTTGTAGCTGTCGTATCCGGACCGGTTCAGTTCCAGTCGCACCGTGGTGCTGCCGACAGGCGTACCATCCGGAACGTTGTACGTGCCGTTCCCGCCGTCCGCATCCAGCGTTCCCTGTTCTTCAATAGTTCCACCGATGTACAGCCAGTAGTTCACGTCATCAAGCGAGGACCCGCCCTCCGTAATGTTTGTGATCGTCCAGTTCACGGCCGACCGGTTCGTCCCGTTGTACCGGTTCAGGGCACCGTCCTCCGGAGTGAACGTGATGTTGGCGTTGATAGCAGTGTTCACGTCGATCGTGGACGGACCCGATGTCGTATTATCGTAATAGTCGCGTGATGCCGTCGCATCCCACGTGTACGTGCCGCCGGACAGGCTGCTTGACGGATTGAACACGCACCGATACCGGCCAGAACCAAGGTTCCGGACACCGCCGTCACAGGTGCCGTCCGGCGTGTCGAACGTGACGGTTGCATCGTCAACCGTCGCACCCCGGTCATTGGTCACGTTCGCGGTCAGGTTGATCGTGTCATCCGTTGCCGAGACCGTGCTGCCGTTCGCCGGCCCTTCCTGATGCACCGTCAGATCGCCGTAGACATCGACCGTGGTCTCGTACACGGTGTCATGGTAGTCTCCTTCAGTCAAGGTGATGCGGAGCGTGTGTGACCCCAGTGCGTCATCGTCTGGCACGTCGAAGGGACTGTCCGTGTTGTTGAACGATCCGTTCGTCGAGGTTCCGCTATCGATGGGGGTGGCATAGGTCGGTTCCCATTCCACATCGTAATCAACATCGAACGTTTCGCCCAGATCGTTCTGGATGCCGGTCACGTTCCATGTCATGTCGTTCGGTGATTTCGTGTTCGTCCGGTACACCGTGGATGACGGTGCGGACCAGAACGTGGCCGTGATGTCTCCGGTGAGATCCAGTGAGTAGTTGCTGGACGTGTTTCCGGTGTACAGGTCGCCTTCAACCGCGTTGAACCGGGTGTCGTGGGTGCCGACATCGTACGTGGGGTCTGCCAGCGTGACGTTACAGAACCCGTTACTGTCCGGGAGGACGGAGGCGTACGTGTCCCATGTACCGTTTGACCGGACCTGGTACTGGCAGGATACACCGGTGGACGGTGTCGTGTCCGCATCGATATCCTGTAACCGGGCGGACGTTTCCACCGTCTCACCACTGCGGTTCATCGACACACTGACCCCTGTCTCGTTCAGCACCTGGATACGGTGCTTCGCGGCGTTCGGCCCGGAGATGATGGACGTGTTGTCCGGGTCATGGAGTGCGTTCCCGGACCCGTCAACATCGACGTACTCGAACTGGAAACTGTTCGTCCCGGCCCAGTCCTCATCAGACACGACAGAGAAGTTGAACTGGTCCTGGTTACGGTTCTTGAACGCTTCGCGCACCCACTGATCAGCGTTCCGCTTGTATACCCAGAGCGAGACGTTCACGTAGTCGCTTGCATCAGGATCGCTGACATCGACAGAGAAGTTGAACGTGTCCCCCCAGATCCCTGTCTCCGGTGTGACCGATCCGTTTCCGGCGGTGGGCGGTGAATTGGTGATACCACCGAGCCGGTAGGAGACATTGCTTGACGTTGTACCGGTCACACCGGTTTTCGGCTGTATGACGTTGAAGAAGTCGATGATATCGTTGCTGTCAGTATCCTTCTTGCAGACGTAGAACGTCTCACCGTCCGCCGTCATCACTGTGTACGATGGGTCGTCATTGTTACAGTCAGCTGCTTCCGATGCGGGAGTGATATCAGTGAACGCGGAGTCGTTGTTCCAGTCCACAGAGAGGAAGATATCGTCCTGTACATCAACCTCGTTGTGGGAGACGTTGAACGTCACGTTCCGGAACGTGTCATCGGTACGGTCGGTAGCACGGTAAACGCTCACGTTGTAAAACGTTTCGTCCCCGTCCTCCATCGTACCGTCCGTTTTGATCTGTTTCACCGGTGTATCCGTCTTGGTGTCATCGTACCAGAGGTAGTCGTCGTTCCGGACCGGAAGCAGGTCGGACAGCCAGTAATCCATCACCGGGTCGATGGTGGACCCGTTCCGTGCAAGATACCCGAGGAACACATGGTCGCGGCCGCTCTGAGCGAACGTGGCATTGCCGAACGTGACCGTGTCCGGATCAGCGTTCCCGGTCAACGTATCCTGTATCGTGGTGGACGTGATCGCCGTGATATGCACGGGGTATGTCGGGGTGTCCAGGTAGGAGATCTTCATCGTCCCGTACCGGACCGCGGCATCCGCCATGATTCCGGCTGTGTCGACCCAGCGCTCAAGCCCGTCCGTGGTGGACACGATGTCACTGATATCATAGTCAAACGAGAGTTCCGGCTGTTTGACACGGACCCGGCCCTGCACGTCACTGTCATAGACGACAGGAACGGTACACGGATCACCACATGAATCGATATAGTTCTGAAACGCGGATACCATCCCGTTCCCGGTCACCGTCTCCTGTCCGCGGACGACCCCATCCTGCCGGTATTCGCTGGACCCGTTGTTCCCGACATCGATGGTGAAATTGACCGGGGTACTGTACAGGTTCAGGAGTTCTGATTCGGACCCGGCCAGCGCCAGTAACAGTTCCTCCCCCTTTATGTCACGGACATCTCCCCTGACCGCGGAGGACACGTATGCACCGCGTTCATACGACGTGATGGGCGTCCCGTTCCACCGGTACAGCCGGATAGTACCATCCTCCAGCCCGGCAAGCACCTCGTTCCCATCGTCACGGAGGATATCTCCGGCCAGCACGGTACGTACCGCTGCACCGGTGGACGTGTTCCACAGGACAGACCCGTTCTTCCCGAGTACCGTGACCGCTCCGTCCTGTGCCCCCGTAACCACTTCCTCCCCGGTGTTGGATGCGTTCAGGTCGGCCACGCTGAGACTGCGCACCCACATAGATCCAGAGGACGGGTACGTCCAGAGGCGTTCTCCGGAGGAGTCGAGGACAGCGATACGGTCCGTGGTGCTGACCGCGATCTCCGTTCCTGCCGCTGTCATGATGTCACCGATACCGAGGTCCGATACCTTGTCTGACGCGGAATAGTTCCAGAGATGGTCGCCCGTCGCATTGTAGACGTACACGTCGTCGTATCCGGCGCCGATGATCTCGTCACCACGGTTGGAGCCGAACAGCTCGACCCGGACCATCGCATCGCTATCGCGGCCCGTAAACGTGCTGCCGCCGTCGGTCGACGTGTACGAGCTGCCGTTTGTTGCATTGTCCAGCAGGATGTTGTACGCGTCCGTATCGTTACAGGTATCGCAGCTGTAGGTAAGGTTCAGCGTCGTGTTCAGGTCGACCGTGTCCACCGCTGTCTGCACTAGGTCATAGTGCAGGGACTGGTTGGTCCAGAGCATTGTCAGATGGTCTTCGTCGTTTCCAGTCCAGGTGCTGCCGTCATACGTGTACGAGTGTCCGGACACCGCGTCATCCGTCAACACCCGGTAATAGTGTGATGTGTTACAGTCAGAGACACATTCATAGGTGATGTTCTCATCTTCTGCCACAGCGTCCCGGTCGAGCGGGGTCGTGACCCAGGTATGGTTGAGCGGTGTCGAGATGAGACGGGTGACAAGTTCCGTGCCGGACAGTGACTGGAACGTGGTTCCCGCGTCAGTGGAGACGTAGGAGTGCCCGCTGGTGCTGTCGTCCCGCATGATTGTGAACGCATCGTTGTCGGTACAGTCATCGCACTGGTAGGTGACGTTCACGTCCTGCCCGACGTCATCCGCATCCACCTGTGTCCGGAGAAGATCGTGCTGGAGGGATGTGTTGGACCAGATACGGGACAGGAACTCGTCATCCCGCTGCGTCCACGTCCCGTTGTAGTCGTAGGAATGCCCGGAGACTGCGCTGTCTGCCATCAGATGGTAGGTGTGCGTGGTGTTACAGCCCTGGCAGGTGTAGGTGATGTTCCGGTCCTGTGCGATGTCCGACGCGTTCACCGGGGTGTACACCCAGTCAAACTGCAGGGACTCGTTCGAGGAGAAATCCACCATGTAATCAAAGGAAACGGGATCGACGCTGCCTTCTGTCGCATTATAGTATTCCGCGTTTCCTGACGTGCTGTTGTCCGCCATCAACCGGTAATAGTTGCCGGTATCACACGTATCACAGGTAAACCGGATCCAGTCATCACTCACATGCGCAGGATCGACGGCCGTGTCAACCGTCGTATAGGTACTGCGGTTCCCGTCACAGGCGGAGATACCTGCTGTGTCAATGGTGTACGTGTTCGAACTGAGCCCGGATCCCTTCACCTCCAGATCATCTGCCGGTGACCCAACGGAACACAGGCGCGTACGGAGATCGATGGACCGGGCAGGAATCTCACTCGGCATGGATAACGCGGAGACATCGAAGTACGGCTGGTTGGAGACACTGTCACTTTCATGACACCCGATACAGCTTGCATTGTCTGCGTCACCATCATGTACGCTGTACGTGAGCGTATTGTTCTCCTGGACCGCGTCCTCGTTGATGTCATACGTGCTGCCGTTCACCGTGAACTGGAGATCACCTGTTTCCCCGCCCTTACGGCTGAAACCGGTCCTGACGTACAGTGTGTCCGCCGGGATGTTCTCCGGGACACTGTACCAGATCGATGCGTTGTGCTTGCTGCTCCCGGACATCACAGCGAAATCATCGGGATCACCATCATCACCGCTGTACTCCACCGTTGACGTGTTGACGATAGCATCCTCATCGATATCATACGTGGTGCCGTTCACTGTCAGGGTGAGGTCGCCGCCGTCACCCCGCTTATTTATCCCGGTCTCGACGTACATGGCACCACCCTGTTCCACACCTGTGAACGGCAGTGTGAACCGGGCCTGTTCGTTCCCACTGTCACAGCCGACACAGGTGTACTGTTCGACCGTGCCATCGTCCTCCTGGTGCACGGTCTCGGACACACTCTCGGTGATCTTGGATTCATCGATATCGTACGTGTCCCCACCGATAGACACGGTCAGGTTCCCTGCAATACTCCCCCGGTAGTTGAGTGCGGACCGCAGGTACACCGTGTTCATCCGGTCAACGCCATCGATATCATCGAAATGTAGCTGGAACCGCTGCCGTTCCGTACCGTCAACGACACTGTATCCGTCCGGATCGCCGTCGCCATCACGTATTTCGAGTTCGTTCGTCGTGGTGGCCTGGCTGTCCGGGACATCGTACGTGGACCCGTTCAGGGTGAACGTCAGGTTACCGCCGTCACCGATCCGGTTCAGTGCGGTGGTGACGTACGCGGTCCGGTCCGAGATGTTGGTCAGATTGTATGGCAGGGTGAACCGGGCCTGGTTCGTGTTACAGCCGACACAGAACAGATCGTCTGCTGTCCCGTCATCCTGCTGCTCCAGGTCGTATACCGATGTCACTTCACCGGTATCGACGTGGAAATATTCACGGCCATTGATGGTGAAGAGCTGTGACCCATTGTTCCGGTATACGATAATTTCATTTTCCGTTGCCACCGCGGTCTCGTTCCGCGCACTGAGTTCATCAATGTCACCGGTCTCGATGTCGTTAATCGCGAACGATGGCGACGCACTCCACTTCAACTGGTTCGACACGTTCCACACGTTCAGGGTAGACGATGACGCGGTGAGAATTTCACTGTACGGGTCAGGAGAGAGATCGCCGACCGCGACCGCCTCGTAGTCGTCGAACGTGTCCAGCGACTCGTTGGCCACATCCTCGATCACAACAGAGAAATTGGTGACAGTCACGTTCTGCGGCACCTTGAACTCGCGCTGGACTGCACCGGACGAGAAGTTGTACGTCTCCCCGTAGAACCCAGGTTCCCACGTATCACCGAACGATGCCGGATCACAGACCCATGACACGGCGGTATACGTACAGAGCGTGTACGGGATAAACGGGTTGCTGAGATTGAGCTGTGTACTGTCCTGCGTGAACCGGTCAAAGTTCTGTGTCGTGATCCACCGGTCCCCGAGCGAGATATTGACCCGGTACGTCCCGAGGTCGTCCACGTCATAGACGACGCGGCCGCGCGGATACGTCGTGCCCTCCCAGTCATTGACCGTCACCGGGTCCGTCGCATCCGTCGACACATCAACCCATCCACCACGGTACTGTTGCAGTCGGTCGAACGTGATATCCGCATCTCCCTGCAGGGTATCGATGGTGAGCGTGTCCTCCCCGGACGCGTTGAAGTGGACGGTCCAGTTCTCACCGGTAGTCGTCTCCGACAGCCGCAGATCCTGATAGTCTGCCAGGACCTGGAATTCCTGCGCGGACAGCCGGGGTGTCACCCAGTGCGCGGTCCCGTCCACGACACGGAACTGGAACCGGTCATCCGCGGTCACATCAACGAATGCACCACCGTGCTTCCACAGCAGCCGGTAGTCATCCGCATCACTTGGAACATCAGTATGCGTCGCGATATCACGGTAATGCGGGTTATCGCCGCCGGACGCATCGCTCTCCACGACAACATTCTTCTTCCATCGGTCCCGTCCCCGGTGATCACGCTGCACCTGTGTGACCGCCATCTCGGGCGCAGGCGTTTCATAGACAACCGTATGCCGCCCCTGCATGGTCTCTGAAGCTCCCTGTCCTTCCATTTTTCCCTTATCGCCCCCGGACCTGCCCTGGCCCGCGTTTCCGCGCGGAGTATTGACGACAGCACGACCGTTCTCCATGGATACACCGGAGTCCGCGTCAATGACCCTGCCGACATCCGGGATGTCAACGTGGACCGGGGTGCCACGCGCCCGTTCAGGCACTGTCTTCACATCGACATGCTTCTCCCATCGGAGCGGCTCCCCGACCTCGGCCGGCCCCTGCTCCAGTCTCACGTCGTACCACGACTCGGTCTTAAACGTGTCAGCAGCCTGCACCGGTTCGTACCGGGCATCACCATCGAACCGGACCGTCACACTGTGCTCACCCTCAGCTGCATCGGACGGAACCGGGATCGTCGCCGTATAGGAGCCATTTCTCCCTGTTTCCGTATGGATATCCTCGTCACGTAGATCCGTGGAAACGACGAGTTCGTTCCCGGCAAGATGATCTTCCATTGATGTGAGCGTTCCGGTCACCTGAATCTCCTGGTCGTTGTATACGGACGTGTTCGCCACGACGGCAGTGAGCGTTGTCGGGAACCGGTTAACGGTAATTTCCTCGTCAACGGATGCGGTGTAGGTCCTGTTCCCCACTGTTGCCGTGACACGGTCGATGGTGTGGGTGCCGGCCAAAAGATCGGTGAGAACTGTCTGGAACGTGCCGTTCTGCCAGTCCAGCGGTTGTTCATCGTTGTTTATCCACAGCGCCAGCGTCGTGTCGTTGAACGGTGCTGTCGGTGTCACGGTGACGGCCGTGGACGCGTTGACACGGATTTCATCATCTTCCACACCCAGCGATGCGATGATGCGTGGTGTGATGGTGAACGTTCCGGCATCCTGTTCAACGGTGTCGAATGTCGTGTTCTCGTAGGATACCGTGTACGTGTGTTCACCCTGTGCCAGTTGCTGCAGTTGGACGCGGGCGGTACCGTTCGCGTCCGTCGTGCGTGTGTATGAGCGGTCATCAACCGTGAACATCACGGGTGCAGTACTGGCCGGGGTACCGTCCCGGTACAGTGTGGTGGTAACCATTGCATCCGTCTGGTTGGTCGTGGCAGTGGTTTCCAGCGTGTATTCCGGGACAGGTTGCGTGGTCACGGTGAGTGAGTCGTTGGCGGACGTGTAGTTGTCGGACCCGTTGAACCGGGCGGTGAACCGGTGGTCGGTATCCGTGAGGGATGCGTCCATCGTTGCGGTCCCGTTCACGTCGGTGGATGCGGTACCGAGCAAGGTACCGTCCCGTGCAAAGCGGATCGACCTGTCCGGGAGCACGGTGCCGTCTGCTGTGAGGACGGCGGTGAGCAGGATACCGTCAGACTGTCGCGGCGCTGTTGTGGGCGAGGACAGGGACAGTGAGGTGGACAGCTGTACGTCGTTGACAGACGTGTTCTGTCCCTGTGCTGCCCGTTCCCTGTCCTGCACCTCCCCTGCGGTATCGGCAGCCATCATCCCGGTGGGCGCAGGGATAGAGAACGTGGAACCAGCCGCACCGAAGAATACCGTCACAGCTACTAATATAGTTACTAGTATAGATACCTGAACGTTACCACGATCCACCGATAAATCACCTATACACGGGACCTGAAGACCTGCTCACAGATGCATAATGTTCCAATACAGCCCGTGTATTCATTCCCTCTGCTGGTATAAAAGCCATTCGGCCAGATCAAGTTATATTAACCACGACAGCACCTATTATACGTGTACATCAATGGTACGATACAGGCGTATCTCCCTCCTCGCTGGGATGCTGGTTCTCCTGACTGCGACCGTATCTGCCAGTGATTTCTATGCGCCACGCATCGACGGTATACCGGCCGCGAACACACCGATCAATATCAGTGTGGAGAACGGGACAGCATTCACCGATCCACGACTCCGGTACCGGGCACTGGACGCACCGGACTGGAACACGTGCACGCTCACCAACTACACCTGCCAGCTCCCGGACGGCCTGGAACAGGCGGTGTACGAGTACTATTTCATCAACGGTACCGACCAGTCCACCCGTTTCCCGCAGGACAGCACCCTGAAACTTGCAGTCTCATCCGGGAACACGCGGTGGAAAAACATGGGTCGCAACTTTACAGATACCGACCCGACGAACGACGGGTTCTCCGACAGTTGCGCACCATGGGAGAACGACTTCAGCTGTGGGTTCGAAGACATGCAGGGCGCGATGATCCACAGTTTCAGATCCGCAGCAACGATGACCGACAACCAGACGTATCACAAAAAGGCGGACAACCTGAGCCTGTCAGAATACGACACCAGCAGCAGCTCGGCGTATGCGACGTGCGACATCAGTGATTCTGACTACGACTGTGACACCGACTCGAACACCAATCCACGTGACGAGGATACGGTGACCGGTGCAAGACGCCAGGCGTTCCTCATCCATGCGCTCTCCGCAACCGGCCGGATGCTGAACCTGTCACAGGTCCGTGCGGAGGGAGCGAACTACATGGAGGGGTCGGCGGAGACCTGTGATATCTGGGCGGACGCGTTTGACTGTGGGAGCGCGACCGACCAGGGTCTGATGACGGGTGCAGCATGGGCGGCCTATATCGCTCACGGGGACGACACGTACCGGGGCAAAGCCGTCAACCTGACTGACGTGGCAGTGCAGAAGGCGGACACCGTGTTGAACCAGAGTACCGTGGCACATGTCCCCGCGTTGACGCAGGGCCTGTGGCGTGCGTACGAGGTGACGGGGAACGACACGTACCGAGAGAAAGCCGCGAATTTGACCGTTGCGGCCGGGACACGGTGCGCGAACGTGAGCGGTGTATCCCCGTGTAGCGTGGAGAACCAGTCGATGAGTATCCTGTCAGCACTCGACGGGTACCGGGTGACCGGGAAGAACGTCTATTTCCACGTGGCGAACCGGACGCTGCACACGGAATTCGCGGGCAGCTGTAACCCGTGGAATAACACGTATGCCTGTAGCCGGGCGCATGATCAGGGACTGGCTGCACACGCGTACTGGTCGGCGTACCGGACACTTCCTGTGACAGCACCACGGTTTTACCGGCCGCGGATCCGCGGGACACGGGAGAACGGCGAGCCGTTGACGTTCACCGTCGGGATACGGGGAGACCCGACCGACCCCGCGCTGTACATCCGGAAGCTGTCCGCCAGTACGTGGAACCGGTGCTCGCTCCACCGTTCCAACCAGAGCTGCACCGTCGGCGGCGACACGTTGACACAGCAGACCGTGTACGAATACCGGTTCAACGCGTCCGAGACCGCGCTCCCCCGCAGCAGTAACGGCACCTTCAAACTGCTGTTGGCCTCTCGAAACGACAGCACGCGGGCGAAAGCAGTAAACCTGACACATGGTACCGAAAACTTCTGTGATCCGTGGGCAGGAAACATCTCAAACGGTGATTACACCTGCCGATTCACGCACTGGCAGGGATGGATGATACAGGGCTTCCTTGACGGTGCAGTCAACGAGAGAAATGAGACGTATGAAACACACGCAGATATGCTGGGTATCGCAAACTACAGTCCACTTGATTCAACAGACAGTGGAAACCAGTTCGCCTGTGACCATGCGGACGATGATTTTGACTGTAACCCGGCGTCAGGCGACGCGCCGAACGGGTCGGTGCGGCAGGGGCGGATCATCTCGGGGCTGTGGGACACGTACATGGAGACGGGGAACGCATCTGTGCGGGTGATGGCGGAGAACTATACGCGTGGCAGTGCGAACGACTGTGATGTGTGGAGTAATGACTTTGACTGTGACAGTGAGACAGGACAGGGGCATATGATTGCAGGGTATCTTGCCGCGTACCGGGGGACGGGGAACCAGACGTACCTGGAGACGGCGGAGAACCTGTCTGACGATGCGTATGCTGACGGCAGTATCAATGATAGTACGTTGCTCGGTTCGATGTGGGACGCGTACAGTGTCACCGGGAACGCCAGTTACCAGGAACTGGCGGAGAACGATACGGACGATCTGCTTGACCGGTGTACGGATGGGAGCTGTGATACGGTGGAGTATGCGCAGACGTTTGATGCGGGGATAACCGGGCACAGCGCGACCGGGAACACATCGTATTATGATACCGCGTACCAGGTGCTGGAGGCCGGGAACAACGGGACATGTGATGCGTGGGAGAACGACGTTACGTGTACGGATGCGGACGAGCAGGGAACGATGATCTCCACGTTCTGGAATGCGTACGCCTACGACCAGGTGGCAGTTGATGGCGATCTGACGATTGATGCAGCGGCGGGTACCGTGACCGTGGATGAGGATGTTGACGTGTCCTGTACCGTGACGAACACGGTCGCCAATTCGACGCTGTTCGATGTGAACCTGAGTATCACCGCGTCCGCGTTCAGCATCGGCGGGAACACGTCCGTCACGTTTACCAATATCACGGCAGACAGTTCGGAGAACCATACATGGACCCTGACCGCATCCAACGCCGGGGATGCAGATGTGACCTGTGACGCAGCATCATCGAACGGCTGGAGCGCATCCACGACCACCACGATAACGGTCGAAGACGACACCGACGAGACGACAGACACGAGTGACGACAGCACCAGTACAGACACCAGTACCAGCAGTCCCCCCGTATTCACACCGGAGCACACGTACGAACAGTACGATTTCACCCATCAGGATACTGAATCAGAGCTGCATGCACTGGTACAGCGGTTTGACAGGTTCAACCGGTCGCTACAGCAGTTGCTGAACACGACGGCATACGGCGCGTCATATACGCGGCAGTACACGGTGAACCGGTCCACGTGCCTGTCCGGCTGGCGGAACCATACGCAGTATGAGTCCTCCCAGGCGTCGTGGCTGAACGTGACCTACAGCTGCCCGGACCGGATTGCAGCCCTCGCGGTTCGGGACGACATCGATACACGGTTTGCTACTAATAGTACAACCACTGCCCGGCATACCGGTGCCGTGCAGCAACAATCCACCGTCCAGACCGTATTCCACGATATCACCGACGGTGACACGGTACACGTCCGGTATACAGCGAACGGTTCCGGCAACCTGTCAATGTTTGATCCACCGCTCGTCCTGCTGCGGCCTGCACAGATCCCGACGCCGGACAGGACCGCACCCAATATTTCTGTTACCGGGGTGAACGCCACGAACCGTTCGGCGGCGGACAGGATCACGCTGGCGGTGACAGATGAGAGCGAGTCGGACTGCACAGTTGTGAAGGAAAACGGATCGCAGCGTACCACGATCGCAACGTTCCAGTCCGGTGCGCCGTTCACGTACCGGTTCACCACGGGATGGAACAATCTGACGATCACGTGCGTTGATGACAACGGGAATACGGCAACCGAGCAGGTGACTGTGCTGAACGCAGAGGCAGATGACACCCAGGACAGGCGGTTGTCACGGCAGCAGGTGTCGTTCATCATCGGCGGCGTACTGGTACTGTCGGCGGGGGCACTGGTGTACCGGTACCGGAAACGACTGTTACAGGTTGTCAGGGAGCGGTGGCTGCACTGGCACCTGGGACGGATGGAGACGTACCTGCAGAACGGGCGACCGGAACGTGCTATCAGGACGTATCAGCGTATCGCGTCCTGGTACCGGTGGCGGCATGGAGATGTGCCTGATGCCCGGTTCTGGCAGAGCCGTATCGGTAGTCTTGGGACGGTACTGGAGCTGTACATCCTGCTGGATATTGCAGAGCAGTACGCGCGGCGCGGTGAGACGGCGCCTGTGTCTGAAAGCTGGGAGGCGCTGGACCGGTTAGTCACACGGTTTCTGGAGCGGCATCCTGACTCGCCGGCACGCCCATTGCTGCTTAAGAAAGCGGCGACACTGGAACATGTGACAGAACAGCAGTAAATGCCGGTATACAAGTAATATAAGGAATCAGCTCCCACTGCAGTGTATGGTCCGTACCCGTCATCTGCTGTGTGTCCTGGCCCTGTTCGCCGTGTTCACAGCACCAGCAGCGTCCTTATCGGTTGATACCGCGCTGTCGAACCATGTGTTTACCTCCGGGGAGAACCGGACCTATTCGCTCGTCGTCCAGTCTGATGCAGCGACGAACACGTCGGTCACCGTCGACGGCAGGGTCCAACCCCTTATAACGGTCGATCCAGTTTCCAGTGAAGATGACAGTACACAGCTGTATCATGTGCATATCAGTGTGCCGGCGGTCGACCGGGAGCAAACACGGTCAGGTACACTCATCATCGAAGACGCGACCGACCGGGAGGCGGTACCGGTGTTTCTCCGTATCCTCCCTGATCAGCAGGAGTCGCTGCAGTGGGACATCGGGTTTGTCTCGGATGCGTACACTGTCAGTGAAGTACCCCAGCTGCATGTCCGGTTCGAGGAGTACAGTGGTACTGATCCGACCATCGTCAACGCCACATACAGCCTTCACCGCTCACGTGACGGGACACAGGTCGGCCGCCTGGAGGACACGTACGCCCTGAACACCTCCCTATCACGGATCGTGGAACTGCCGGGTGAAGGCGCACAGCTGCCGCTGACCCCGGAAT
>CAZCWR010000022.1:0-11183 GCA_964502455.1 uncultured archaeon
TATGCACGGGCGCTCGCATACAATCCCTCGCTGGACGGCGACCAGATCGCGGTCGTGACGAACGGCGGCGGGTTCGGCGTGCTGACCGCGGACGCCATCGAACGCCGCGGGATGCACCTCGCCCGGTTCAGCGATGATACACAGCAACGGCTGGACGATGTGGTCCCGGACTACGGGAACGTCGGGAACCCGCTGGACCTGATCGGGGATGCCGATGCGGAACGGTACGAACAGGCACTGGAGGTCGTCGGCGAAGATGAACACATCGACGGCATCATCGTGATCCCGCTGCTTCAGCCGCTGCCGCTGGACTCCGAAGTCGTGGATACGCTGGTGAACTTCAAGGAATCCTACGGGAACCCGGTGGTGGCGTGTCTGACCGGCAGCCAGTTCACCACGCTCCACATGAACAACATGGAGAAGAACGGCGTGGCCGCGTACCGGTCACCGTCACGTGCCGCCAGTGCCATGCATGCGCTGTACCGGTACGGGCAGTGGCAGCGACGGGACACCTAATGTTCCATATATCATTCTATTAGAACCACAATCAGCTGTAGCTGCTTGACCCAACATCCACTTGTACTGTGTATCGATCCGTGCCTCGTCAGAGGAGAGGCGTAACTGGTCATCTACCGGTACGCGGTGAACGGTACAACGGTGCACTTCGATAGCTGACCTGATAAGCCTGTAAGTACACGAGAAACATAGAATAACAAGAAATAAGAAGAACATGGGTGCAACGGCTGCCGTGACCGCGGTCCGTTGATAGCGGTCACGACAGGGTGCCGCAGCGGTTAACTGGACAGCTGCTCCTCAATTAGGCTTTGGAAGACCTGGTAGGGCTGTGCACCGCGGACCATCTCGTCACCGACCACGATGGTCGGTGTTCCACGGGCGCCGATTGCCCGACCCTCTTCGAAGTCATCCTGTACCTGATCCATTGCCTCCTCGTTCTCGTAGCAGGTGGTGAACTGGTCCGTGTCGACACCGACCTCGCCTGCGAGACTCGTCAGTTCTTCCTGAAGCTGCTCCTCATTCCGTGCCAACGCCTTGTACTGGTTCTGGTTTTCGAACAGTGCATCCTTGTAGTCCCAGAAGGCATCGTGGTCCTGTTCGGCGACACATGCTGCTGCGAGGGCGGGCTTGTCGCCGCCAACGACCGGCATGTGCTTGTATACTATTTTCACGTCACCACTCTCAACGTAGTCACTGACGATTTCCGGTACAACATTGTTGGCGAATCGGCCGCAGTAGGGACAGAAGAAGTCCTCGTACGAGACGACCGTCACCGGTGCGTCCGGATCCCCTAGTATGGGTTCCCCCTCGAGACTGATTTTGGAGGTATCGACCGTATCCGAATTTCCAGCAGCATCATTATTGTCATCGGTATCGTCCTGTGTATCTGTCGGGGTATCCGCGTTTGATCCGGCAGTGTTCACGTCAGCATCTGCCAGATCCCCGAATGCCATCATGCCTGTCATGCCACCGACCGAGAACATCATCGATGTGAAGAATCCGCCGGCGAGTACCCCCACGGCGAACGTGAGGACGAGTGCGTGTCGGTAGTTGAGTCGTAGCGTCATGTTCCCAACGTTTGCTTCTTTCTTCGTTTCAAGCACTTCAGGATCTTCTTCATGCACCTGTGAGTTGTGAACTTTGAGTCCGCGCTCCGAGTCGAACTCCTTCCCGCACTTTGCACATTCTGGCATAGCGCAACTTTGTAGAAGAGATTTTATAAAACCTTCTATCACCGTGCGCCCGAATCTGCACCCGCTGCAATCCCAGATACCGGTAGGAACAGATACAAGCGAGAGGATAGCTGGAACCAGAAGAAAAAGGAAAAGAGATGGACGTATGCGGATTGCCCGGAAGAGCCGTGGAACCTGATGTCGCGGATATCAGCAGAACTCGCAGACGTTCCGTTCCTCCTCGTCGTCGTGTTCGTGTTCCTCGGAGTACTTCTCCTTACAGTCAGTGCTGCAGAATTCGTGTCCGTTACCGTCGTCCGGGATTGGATCATCTGCTTCGTCCAGTGACGTTCCACAGTTGTCGCATACGCCGTCATTATCAGCGTCCTTATGCTTGAGGAATGCCATAGTATCCACTGGTTGTAGTGTCGTACCAGCCGCATATAAAGATGGGTGCTGGAACAGCCAGATCCGTCCAGGTCATCGTGACATACGGTGCCGATCCAGCTCCGCGGCCAGGACCACCCCACCGAGCAGCTCTCCGAACAGGCGTTCCACAAAGGGTTCATCACAGTTATCTTCCTCGTCTCCATCCATTGTGGGACAGACCCGTTCCGGAAGTACCTCCAGTTTCGATTCGGGGACACACGCTCTGACCGCAGCCTGTATCTTGATACGTGCCACCTCCTGTCCGAGAAGTGATTCAAACTGGTCGACGACGATGTCAAGGGCGTTCCGGCCGCTCCCGTAGTATGCAGCGACATGCCCGTCCTTGTCGATGAACAGTGGTGCCTTCCGGGCCCTGGACAGTGCTGTCTTCTCGCCGAGAAAGTCACAGAACGTATCGACAATCGACTGGATGACCTGCAGGTACAGCTCCTGGTGTTCCGTGAAACTGCGCAGCGTTTCCAGCGCTTTCTGCCCATTACCGTAAAAGTCAACAACATCCCCGTCTTTGTCGATATGGAGCGGTGCCCGCCGCGCCTGCTTCAACGCTGCCTTCTCCCCGAGGAACTCTTTCTGTTCCTCCACGATATCACGGATTATCGAAAGGTAGTAATCCTTCCGGTGTCCCTGCTGCTCTTCCGCACCGGTACCGTCGTCACCATCCGTCATCGCCTATACGTACCTAGTCATCGTAGCAGTATATGAATGTAGGCATTCGCCTCTGTTCAGTACGTTGTGATACCCCTGTATTCGCCATTGTGCCGAACATCCGCAAGCGCTTCCTCGATGGACCGATCATCGTAGACGATGAAGATCTCGTCAAGTGGATTGTGCGTGTACGGCGAGATGATGTAATGCGCCGGGTTGTGCACCGGTTCTCCCGTGTAGTGCAGGGTGCAGGGCTCCTCAACTTCCGGACTGATCGCACACCAGCGCCGGTCCAGACCGCTCCCCTGCTTTACCAGCACTTTCAATGTGCCGTCTCCGTCCGTTTCGGTCCGGTTGATCCAGCCCTCGTCCGTCGGGTACCGGAGCGTGGTCGCGTTCAGTGTGCCGCCGATCCCGTCGAAGAACGCACCGAGCATCGCGTCCGCCGGCTCCTGGATCGGTCCATGCCGGTGGATTTTCCCGTCGTCATGCTCATGGAAGTAGGTCGTCCCGGTATGGTTCAGTTTGCGGCACAGCGCATCATCACAGAAATGGTCTGAGTCGATCAGTTTCTGCTTTTCACCGTCCACCACGACCGCGAAATCGGCATGCCAGTGCACATCATTCCCCTTCCACGCATCATGCGCATCGTACACGAAGACCCCCGACGCAAATGCCACGGGAAGCATCAGGAGCAATACGAGTAGGCGTGTCCCGACCCAGACACGGCTGCCGTCGATACCGGTCCAAGCAAGAGACAGCGCGGAAACAGCGACTGCCACCCCGCTGACCACGAACGCCAACTCCATCCGGTACACAGAGACATAGTGGTACACGTTCAGCAGGTAGAACGCAGGCACAGCGAAGAATCCAAACAGTGTCGCACCCGCATACAGGATATGCTGCTGACGAATCCGCGGCATACACGTACATGTGCCACGGCAGTTACATAAGGATTCCGGTCCGCCGCCAGTTCCCGCCGATCAGGACACCAGCGCTTCCAGCGTCTCACGCAGTTCGACCAGACCGTATACAACGGTGTCCGCATGTGAGATCGCATCCTCTCGCTCCGGGTCCGTGCAGTAGCCGATGCAGTACATGCCGGCCTCCGTCGCGGCGGTGACGCCGTGCGCCGAGTCCTCCACGACCACGCACCGTGCCGGCTCCACACCGAGTTCGTCCGCGGTGTGCCGGTAGATGTGTGGGTCCGGTTTGCTGGGGCCGTCGATGTCCTCTGCGCTGACCACAGTATCGAACGTGTCCGTCAGGTCGAACCGATCCAGTACCATGCTGATCCAGTGCCGGAACGAGGACGAGCACACAGCCAGTTTCACCTTGCCCCGGAGCATCGTGATGAGGTCGTGGAACCCACTCATGAGTTCGGCTTTTTCCGTGTATACGGCCTCCGCTTTCTCGTCGTACAGGTCGAAGTAGCCGTCCCGCGTCACCGTGGGCTCATACTGTTCGGTGAGGTGGTCGTACTGGTCCAGCACGTTCATGCCGCGAACCTCGTCGAAATCCACGTCCGCATCCGGGGCCGCGGTCTCCAGGATGCGTTTCTGTTCCTCGTGCCAGTACTGTTCCGAGTCCACGATCACGCCGTCCATGTCGAAGATGACCGCATCCACCGCTACATCTGCGTCCATATCAATGTACAGTAGTCGGGAACGGTGATACATAAACCTGTACCACGGTCAGGTGACCGGTTACAGAACCCATAAAAACGGGCGGGCCGCACCTAGGTGATGATATGTATATCGAGGATCCGTTCGGGAACCGGAAGGAGTACACGCCGGAGAAGATCATCGACTCGGTCACACGCGCCGGGTTCAGCGAGGGCACCGCAGAAGAGATCGAGGAGAACGTCCGGGAGCGCGTGGAGAGCGGGATGCAGAGCGAGGACCTGTACCGGATCGTATACGAGGAGATGGAAGCGTTCAACGAGGCATACGCGCTGCGGTACCGGCTGCGGGAGGCGATCGGTGTGCTGGATCCGAACTACCACGAGTTCGAAAAGTACATGTGCCAAGTACTGGCACAGGATGGGATCAACACAGAATGGTCACCGCGACCACTGCCGCAGGGTGCATGCAGTGAGCACGAGATCGATATCATCGGGCGAACGGACGGGACCACGTACGCGATCGAATGCAAGCACCACTTCCACTATCACCGGCTGACCGGGATGGATGTGGCGATGATCCAGTTCGCGGCACTGGACGATCTCAAGGAAGGATACGAGCAGGGCGTAGAACACGCGATTGATGTGGACCAGTCATGGGTAATCGTGAACACGAAACTGTCGGAGCACGCAAAGAACTACGCAGAGTGCAAGGGTATCCGGATGACGGCGTGGAACTACCCCGAGGATAACAGCCTGCGGGAGATTGTGGAACGGAACAGTGCCTACCCCATGACCATCCTCCGGCCGGAAGAGGACGAAAAAGAAGCCCTGTCTAAACAGAACATCCTTACCCTCCAACAGTTACTGGACCTCGACGAAGACACGATGGAGGCCCTCACGCTGTCCAAAGACCACATACAGGACCTCCAGCAGCAGGCACAGGAGTTACTCGACGGCGACAGCCGACCACAAGAGTAAGATACCGATAAGAAACCATCCCATCCGGACACGTTACAGGTCGTCACAGATTACAGATTGTCGTAGGCGGTTGACGGCCGGAGTGCCTCCGGAAGTACACGATCACGGTATTCTTCCGGAATCTTCGCATCACGGTCGCCGTGGTAGATGACGATGTTGTCGTTCTGCTCGATCTCGTGTCCGAGTGCCTCTTCTACGGGTACGTCCTCGCCGTTGATATGGAACCGGATCGCAGTGTCCTCCCCGGCACAGTGTGTTTCGTCATCCAGTCCAAAGCGGATGCAAGACGCGTTCACAGTCACATTCATCGTGTCCATCACACGGGAGATGTTCGAGCGTTCCCCTTCAATATGGATGATGCCATCATCCTGATGGAAATGCGCGTTCCGATCCCGTTCAATGTACGAGAAATTCAGATCTTTGCGCCCCCCATCCGTGAAAAAGAACAGGTACGCGTGGTCGTGGAGATATGTTTCCTGCTCCGCGTCCGGTTCCGGATCTGATTCAGCGTCCTGCTTCAGGAACCTTCCCAGTATTGTGTCCTCCAGCGGGAGCTGATCGAGGCCTGCATCGAGGTCCTGCCAGACCGGTGACGGGTGCAGCATCAGTACCGCGAGTGCAAACCCTGTTACCGTGATACCGACCTGGAGCGTCCGCTGTTCCATTCGTTCCACAGAAGTATGTGTTGGACCGAAGCATATAAAGGTTGTAATCCACTCAACGTCCAGTATGCCGATCTATGAGTGCGGTGACTGCGGGAAACAGTTCCGCAGCAAGGACGCGCTGAACACGCACGCCGAGAACTGTTCTTCTCCCACTGCATCAGATGGGGCAGACACACCATTCAACGCGCTCAAATCACGGATACCGGATGTCAACGTGGGACTATCCAGATTCCATCCGCGGAACATCCGGAAGAACATGACCCTCCAGAATATCGGGATGCTGTTCGGACTGCTACTGATGAGTACCCTGTTCCTAGGCACCGCATCATTCATGATGACGACCTCACCTCAGAATGTGGCCGGACCGACCGGGGCCGCATCCGCCGAGGAAACATTTCCACCGACCGGACAGACCATCCAGTCAACCGACGACATCCCGGACATCCCTAATTCCGAGATTCCGAACTCACCTGTCGTGTCCTCACCGCTGAGCGAAGAGATGCAGCAATACCTCCTTGTCAGGGGCGGACAGAACGTCCCCCGTATGAGTATTCAGCCCGCTGTCCTGATCCAGTACAACTGTGACGGCGACTGCCCCGGCCTGCAGGAGAACCTGACCAGTATCATTGAGGACTACAGCGGCTGGGTGTACGCCGCACCGAACCCGGAACTGGATAACCGCGTCGTCCTGACCGCATACCCAGGACAGATGGACCAGCAGGACGCGTTTGACCGGGAACGCACCGCGGCATTCATCTGCCGTAGCCTGCAGAACCAGCCGCTGGCCTGCATCGAATGATTATTGTCTCTCCCTCACCCCATCATCCGGGTGATTACCCATACGAACACAAGAGTGATCACCACAAATACAATCGGGGCGAGGAAATACGTCTTGTAGGATTCTATCACCGCCTTCCAATCAGCAGGTAGCCCCTCCCACATCTCGGTATAGGGCAGGACGAACAGCAGAATAATAACGCTCAACCCCACAATAGGGTGAAATAACCATGAAATAAGCACTGCAGCTGACAGCAGGAGGTACATCACGATGAGTTTCAACGCCATACCACCATATAGCCATAGATCATTTTTTAATGGCAGTACGTTGTACCGTTCCAATATAACTGATTCAGGCACACCTGACTTCTCCCGAGTGCAGCAGACAACCACAGCACACCGTACAGACGTGAACTAACGCGTATCGCCTATTTAAGCCAGGAGCGGCAATAATACGGTATGTCCATCGCTGCCCGTTCTCCATCCGGCACCGATGACGCCGAGGACCGGATCGACGCGTTGCTCGCCGAACTCGATCCGGAGCAGCCGTACCGGACATCGTACCGGACACTGCTAATGCACGCAACCGCGGACTTCGACCGTGCAGAACCGTACGGGCAGGGCATTCTCGACAGTGATACCGGGATCATGTGCCCATCCTGCGTCGAGGACCTTGAGGAAGACGGCGTTGACGCGGCGCTGGACGGCTGGCACCGGAAGGACCCGTACTGTACCGTTGTGACGGACGTGGATGAGGTACCGGCACGGTTCCGGGAGGACAGGGACACCGAGTACGAGGAGTACGCCGGTGTGCTGTGTCCAGACCATCCCGAGGTCTTTATCGCGTACGCAGACGATGGCTACCGCTGATCATCCTGCACCAGTACCATGCACGGATACGGTGGAAGCGGCCCGTACACTTTTCATGTTCCTTCTAGCACCTTAGTACCGTTATGGCGTCGTACTACCAGTGTCCGGACTGCGGGTTCAAGCAGAAGTCGCAGGCGGAGAAGCGGATCAAATGCCATCGCTGCGGCCGATCCTACCTGCGGCGGAAGGCGAAGACGACGGAGAAGACGCCGGACGAGGGAAGCGGGTTCGTTAAGTACCAACCCAAGGATGACGATGAGTCCTGACATCAGCGGTATTCGTCACTGTCCTCGAACTGGCGGAGGACAGCACCGTGCAGCATCTGCCGGTATTCGTCGTCACTGATACCCAGTTCGTCCTGCAGATCGTCCGCGGTGACGTCGTCGAGAATGTCGGTGTCGTACCGGTCTTCCACCGTGGAGAAGTAGCCATCGATCGTTTCCAGCCGTTCCACGAATTCTTCCTCCTCATATCCTGACACGTCCAGCGCTCGCTCCATATCGCCGTTGGACAGTGCCTGCGCCATCTCCTCCGGGTCGTCCGATTCACCGATGAAGCGCAGTTCCTCTGCGGCGCCGGCGATCGTGTCCGGGTCCGACACCAGTCCACGCAGCTCGTCGTACAGTCCCATCGTGTAGTGTACAGTACGCTCGATACCCTTTAAGCGTTTTCCCGTGAACAACTTCCGACCCTATCATTCACATACGTATATGCTATTCCAGATGACAAAACCAACATATTTTAAAGAATGTATGCTATTTCAGTATATGTCGGAAAGTGTTAAGGTCTCGTTTTACGTGACCGAGCGGATCGAGGAGGACGTGGAGCAGCTGGTGGAGAGCGGCCTGTTCACGACGAAGACGGATGTGTACCAGGAAGCATTGCGCCGACTGCTGCTGGAGTATCAG
The DNA here is from genome assembly GCA_964502455.1 of uncultured archaeon. GTDB lineage: Archaea > Nanohalarchaeota > Nanosalinia > Nanosalinales > Nanohalalkaliarchaeaceae > Nanohalalkaliarchaeum. Next base: position 8,606 of record CAZCWR010000022.1, read on the forward strand.
GACGCCGACGAGAGCGTCTCTTCGCGCCGCAACTGACTGCTTTCCGACACCGTATCTCTACTACATTTCGGTGGTACGGCCCCTCGAGGAACGATGTGCGCTGAGAGGGAACAAGCTTTATGAATTTCGGATTGAAGGCGATACAACCATGAAGGGGGTTATCGAACTCGGGGAGGGCGAGCTGGACCTGGACAAGACCATGCAGTGTGGGCAAACATTCTGCTGGAACACGGTCTCTGGCGAGCCGCTGTTTACGGATTCTGACACGTCAAGCAAACCGGAGAAATACTATACCACGATCGGTGGCGAGATCGTGATTCTGTGGCAGGAGGACGGTGATCTGCATTACGAGACGACCGGCGATCTGAACCGGGACGTCGAAACGCTGCTGCGGCTGCACGAGCCTCTCGATGATGTGCTTGACCACATCAACAAGGATGACGTGATGGCGGAGGCGATCGATGCCCACCGGGGTATCCGCCTGGTGCAGGACGATTTCGTGCCCTGCCTCATCTCGTACCTGTGTTCCCCTCAGCAGCAGATCCCGCGGATCAAGGAACTGTTCGACAGTATCATGGACAAGTACGGGACGGAAGTGGAGCACAACGGCCAGACCTATACGCAGTTCCCTTCCCTGTACGAGCTCTCGAACGTGTCGGAACGTGAGCTCCGGCGGATCGGGCTCGGGTACCGGGCCAAGTACGTCAAGTCCGCGATCCGGCACCTGATCAAGGGCAAGGTCACGGAACCGGAACTCCGGGAGATGGACTACAAGGAAGCACACGAGGAAATCCAGCAGATCAATGGGGTCGGCGACAAGGTCGCGGACTGCGTGCTGCTGTTCTCACTCGGCAAGATGGAGGCGTTCCCGCTGGACACGTGGGCGCAGAAAGCGATCGAAGAACACTACCCGGACCACCATCACGACGACTACCACACGATGGCGGACAACATGCGCGAATACTTCGGCCGCGACTACGCCGGGTACGCACAGGAATACCTGTTCCACCACATCCGGGACCAGGAAGATGCTGCGGTGAATAATTGATACCCCACGCAGTATCTTTCATGGTTGACCATTCAACGGCAGTATTTCTGCCATCTCCTAGTGGTCCTACCTATATCCAGTGCGATTACAGCACCATACAGTGCTATGACCGTTAACAGCACAACCCTAACGTAACACTCTGAAACAGTGAGGTCGGACAGATGACCGTGAACGCGGTGAGTACATGAGAGTAAATACGGCGTGACGATGATGCTCGCGGTGAACGGTCATTCGGCGATGCATCTACTACTCACCGCGCCTATGCCCATGCTGGCAAACACCAGTTCTACCTGATAATCTGTTCCGGCCACCAGATTGTGACCCAGTGAAACAGAGTTCGTCCACGACCGGTTATCCCCTCTACCGAAAGACCAGTTTCACAACTGCATAAGTAATCGCATGACACTATCCTTACCCCACAATCCTTTTCGTTATTCTACCACTTTAAACCATCTTTCTTCGAATGCACACGTTGTTAACAGGTACGGACCATAAGACACCGTAACGAAGCGTTTTCTCCTCTGAAACTATACTGCTATTATCCTTCTATAAACATTCCGATATCTTCGCACAGTCCAGAGAACTCATGTTCATCCAACTGTTCAGATTCTGGCATGTTTTCTTGATCCAACTCAATCTCTACATAAACGTTTCTATGTAGCCACAAACATACCCAGCTCACTATACTGGATTCTCCCATCTTAGCCTCCCCACGATCAATATCAATCCGCTCATACTGCTCCATCTCAAATCGCGGTGGACCAAATTCCACGTCTCCCTGCTCAGCTACAAATACAGTCACCTGTACGTACATTGATCCCTTCTCATACAGTCCAACATATGATTTGTTATAGACTACAGAGTCATCCTCAAATACGTCAACTCGCTCAATCCCATGGAATTCTGCCGGGAAGACAACATCAACCCCCTGAATATCAGTATATCTTTCTTCAACATCTATACTGTTTCCGTCCCTCTCCTGTGTATTCTGTAACTCCTCCGTATTCTCTCCGACACATCCAGAAACAAGCACCGCACTGATAACTATAATCAGAATCACATTCCGCATTATTGTACACCTTTTCCAAACCTATTCGAATCTCTCATATTTATACGCTACATATCCTCCATGACCAGAATCTGTTGGAGTTCATCCAGCGCATCCACGATGTAGTTTGGTCCGACACCCCCGAGTTCGTCCGCGGTCATGCGTTCAGAGTTGTAGCCGACAGTGTAGGCGCCGGACTGGTTAACTGTGGCGAGTTCCTGTCGGACATCGGACACGAAGAAGACCGCGTCGTACTTCTGCGCCATGGATGTCATCGTCTGCTTGATGTTCTCAACCTGTCCCACAACAAAGTCGACACCAGTCCCCGCGGTATTCGCTGCCTGTTCGATCTCCGCCCGCGGCTCGTCCCCAAGCAACCCCACCGCCATCTCGAACCGGTCGTGGACGAACGTGACGAACTGCGTGATCTCTTCCTCCCGGTCCGCGAACTCATCCCGGAAACTGCCAGACCACGAAAAGAT
>CAZCWR010000022.1:11283-13126 GCA_964502455.1 uncultured archaeon
ACTGCATCCATGCAGTAACGTATGCGCTGAATGCTTAACAACGTTTCTGGTACTGTGCTACCCAGCGGAGGCAAGAACTGTTATATGGCGGCTGGTGTAACCTGTTGCTATGGGCGAGGACTCCGGGATCATCGGGCGGATGGGTGTCACGCATTACCTGATGCTGTCGAATATCGCGGTGTTCGCCGGAATACCGGCCTACCTCCTGCTGACGACGGACGCCAGTGGCATGGATGCGGTCACCAGCCAGATGACTGCAATATACGAGCAGTACCACCTAACATACGAGGCCGTGATGGAGCGCGGAGAGTACCACCGGCTGATCACGTCCGGGTTCCTCCACGGCAGCCTGCTGCACCTGGCAAGCAACATGGTCGGCCTGTATCTGCTGGGAAAGCTGTGTGAAGAGGTGTACGGCGGACTCCTGACCGGTGTCATCTACTTCCTGTCCATGGTCACCGGCGGACTCCTGTTCATCCAGTTCATCGAGGAGCCAGCGGTCGGAGCGTCAGGCGCCGTATTCGGACTGGCCGGTGCAGCGATCCTTGGAGCGCCGACGAAGAGCGTGCTGTCCGAGGTCCCACTGCTCCAGTACCTGTCATACATCCCGCTGGTACGGAACCTGTTCTCCGCCGTGTTCATCGGCACGGCGTTCCTGGTGATACCGGAACTTCTGGCACTCGCCGGGATCATGGAGTCGATGGAGAACGTCGCACATATCGCACATGCCGGCGGGGCGCTTGGTGGGGCGCTCATCGCCATGTTGACGCGGACCAAGCAGGCGCGCGTCGGAGTCTGGTTTTTCCTGTTCTTCGGTGGAGCGGCCGCCGCGTTCTTCGCATTGCCACAGGGATCTGACATGCAGATGGCGGCCGGAGCAGGACTGCTCGGCGGCGCATTGCTCCTGCGATTCCTGTACTGGATTCTGTCCTAACGGTTCCGACGTACCGGCCACATACTTAATGCTTCCCTGACCTGTACACGACTATGACAGTAGAACTGACGCTGCGGATCAAGGAGGAAGGATCAGGCCGTATTGAGGAGCAGACCGTTGAGACAGTGCCCGGTACCGAGATCCGGGAAGTCCTCCAGGAACACGGGATCAATCCGCAGACCGTACTGGTGGAGCGAGACAACACAATCGTGACCCACCGTGATGAGATCCAGAAGACCGATACAGAGCTTACAGTTCTGAACGTTATTTCCGGCGGATGATACAACGCTACGGGAACGTACCAGTTCACACGGGCACATTAGAATGATTCTTAGAATGATTCCTCGTCCGTGATCATCGGACAGATCGGTGAGACGACCGTGACCGTCTCCGGTGTGTCCGTACCGACATCGATCGCTGCGGACGTGATTTCTCCGCTCGGCAGATCCATGAGTTCTTCCCGGGCGATCACCTCTCCCTCCCCGAGTAGGACCGCGGTGAGGTTCGGGAGATCGGTGAACCCAGCGTTCATCACGGTGATCCGGGCCTCACTACCTTCATGGTGTACATCGAGAACAGCGATACGGACCTCAGCACAGTCATGGACTCCTGATGCCTGCTCCTCCACCTGTTCCGTCTGCTGCTCGGTGAAGGGGCCCACCCACTGACCAACCAGCGTGGCCGTGGCCACGACAATCGCTATAAGCAGTGCCATAGCAATGAACGGCGATACACCTTTCCGCATATTCCTCCTGTTATACGACCGGATTAATATAACTTGGTCTTTTCAGTGCGACAACGCGTCCTCCCGTAGCCACCACCCCATCCTCTACCACGATAACCGCGAACGTGCCACCATCGCCCCCGGTACATCCAGCGCCTACATCAGACCTTGCACAAGAATAGAGG
>CAZCWR010000022.1:13136-15135 GCA_964502455.1 uncultured archaeon
GCACAAAGCAGAGGAAGAAGCACTGCCGTTCTGGAACGAGTAGCGTGCGGCGTGCGCCGTGAGGTTTATATAGGAGTTGTTCGGCATGTATGAACATGGGATCGTTCATCGAGATTGATGACGCGGAGGAACTGATTGCGCAGGCGCTGGACATGTCGGAGCTGGAGCGTGACGCCTTCTTCACGATGGCGGATGAGGAGTATACAGTCAAGGAGCTCGTGGAGGAGACGGGACGCAGCCGGAGCATGGTGCAGCGCGCTCTGAAAGACCTGACAGACAAAGGGGTCGTGGTCCGGGAGGGGCGGACCGATCGCACCATCTACTACGTCTACAAGCGCGTTCCACTGGACAACGTCCAGCAGAAGGTCAAGGTCATCCTGGAAGAGTGGAACACCGAGATGCGGGGTCTGTTGAATAACTAGCGTTCAGTAACGCAAGCATAGATGCGATCTGCTGAACAACGGGAGTTGGCGGATCACACCATCGGAGTCTGCGGTCGTGTAGCAGTCCGTCGTTTCCGGAAGATACCCCTGTGAGCGGTATCTGACCTGTTGTGTTCTTTGTCAGTCAAGGGGCCGTGCGATGTCGTCGCATTTGGCGCGTTCGTGGACCTCGTCGTACGCTGCTTCCGGTGCTTCAAGGTTGACCATGTAGAGGCGGCGCCGGATGCGGTCCCACTGGTCGTCCGTGAGTGTGAGTGTTTCCTGCTGGCCGAAGACGCCTGTGTCATCGGGGTCATCGTAGTTATGCTGGTAGTTCCCGAGGTGTGCGATCTCGTGGAGCGTGGTGGCCAACCGGTCTTCGGCAGACCCCGGATTACCGACCACGGCACGGTTGACGGCGCTGAGACCGGTGAGGTAGTCGTCACCTGGTTCACAGTGGAGCATGCCGTACTGGTCGCCGTCCTGCCGGCCCGGGGCGAACACGATCTGCAGTGCGGTCGTTTTCAGTGGGTCTTCGACCTCCTCGTCGTAGAAGCCGCCGTCCCGCCACAGGATCTCTGCAGGGTCCTGCTTGTACTGTTCAATGAATGCGTCCCGGTCATAGGTCTCCGGATAGTCCAGCCAGTGCACGGTCACGTCGATCTGTTCCTCGAACCGGTCGACGATGTAGTCCCTGGCCCAGTCCGAGAACTGTTCACCCGCCACGTACCGGGCGTCGATGACGAGGTCCGGCCGATCCGGATCCAGACCATCGAACTCCGTGTCGAACGTATCCTCGATGTACTGGTGGAACCCGTCCGCGACCTCCAGGTCGTCCGGCAATCCGTCGAGATCGGTGTCTGCCGGTTTCTGGCTCCACCGATACAGGTCTTCTGCGGTGTGGAGTACGCCAGATGCAAGCTCGTCGTGGTACGTGTAGCCACCGACCATGGCACCCCCAAGTGCCGCACCTTTCGCCAGTACGGCGCGCCGGCTCATCCGCGTATCATCTGACTGCTGGTCGTCCGACACAGCCCTCCCCCGGTACAGGATGGGTGCAGCTCATATGTAAGTGTATCTACAGAATACCATCGATATACCAGCTCCTGTCACTGGCCCTGACGCACGTCCTCAACGTCGCTCTCCAGCTCGTTCATACGGTCGGCCAGGAACCCCATAGACTCCTGAAGACTTGTGGTGGTTTCCTGCAGATCGGTGACCTCTTCATCAACCCCGTCCAGATTCTCAAGCTGCTCCTGCTGTTCCGCAACCGTGTTCTGCAGTGTTGCGACCTGAATGAACAGGACCAGACAGACGATTGTGAGCAGGACCACGAGACCGGTAATCACTGGCTGGTACCGCTCTGATACAGCGTAAAGCTTCTCCAGCCAGTCCGGGTCACGCTGACGCCGACGCATAACCCACTATGGAAGACGGTCACATAAAACTGTTACTGGTAGAGCACATCCTTCCGGAACTCGCGGAAACACCCCCAACATTTATATACAGAGGCCGCGTGAGGGTTACGAAACCCCGGTAATAACGGTCTACAGGACCTATACATATAAAAAGGGCCG
>CAZCWR010000023.1:0-9714 GCA_964502455.1 uncultured archaeon
GAGGATGGCCTGCAAGCCCATCAGCAGGCTGTCCGAGAGGCCCTCGTAGAGGTCGTCCCACGAGTAGCCGAGCCAGTACTTACCCACCGCGGCGGTCAGGACAGCCTGTTTCATAAACTGGTATTGAGAATAGGAATGAACCATACGGTCCATATCAAGATTATCCAGTGCCTCTTCCGCAGTCTTCTTCCCGGTTCTCTGAGGATCATCGGAGTCGATCTTATTCGATGATACACCCCAGTACATCATCTCAGACCCTAGGAGCGTTACAACAGCTGACCCATAGGTCAATCCCTCTTTCGATACTTCACCAGCAGATGTACAACCCACCCATGAAATATCTCCTAGCTCCTCCGATACTGCATCAACAAACGCTTCAATACTCTCATCCGACGACCCATATTTTTTACCCGAACAAAACACGAAACCTATGTCCGGTTTGTCATCACCATAGTTTTCAAGCGCCTCTTTTGCAGCCTCTTTTCCTGCTTCACGAGGATCTTCAGCTGAAGACATGCCCTGCCCTGTAGTTACGTTTTCCATTGCCCTCACCAACTTTTTACCATAGTGTAAAACCGAGATATCCTGGGTGTCACAAACACCCGGTTTCTCCCGGTTGTAGGAACATTGTACGGACAGCATAAATACCTTTCGAATCAGTCGGTATTATACCATGGTAGAAAGTTACGGGCAGTGAGAAGCCGAAACACCGAACAGGTTAGCGTACAGAATTCATTCCAGCATTTCGTGGATGGTACGGTATTTTTCGACTTCTTTGGGCCAGGCGACAAGGGCGCGGTCGATCTTCTTGACGTTGATCTTGCCGTCGCGGGCGAGCTGGTCGAAGTGGTATTTGATCTTGGAGATGGTGGCCTTGTCACCGTCATTGTCTTCCGGGAACATGTTCATCTCCCGGGCGACCTCGGAGACGTATGTCGGCCATTTGCGCTTGATGACGTGGTAGATCTCTTCCCGCAGCTCGCTGCCGGTCACGTCCGTCATACCGTACCATTATCAGCATACACTAAAATAGGCTTCCGTCATCTCCAGCCACCGTATACATTATGTAGTAGCGGCGACATTGCGGGGAACCAAGATATTTATGCGAGCCTTGGAATACCGAGATACATGGTGGACATGAAGAAGGCTGTCCGGAACCTTCTAAACCTGGGAGGAGAAGAATCAGAGGACGAGGGGCGGCAGTATGGGGCGTTCCGGATCGAGAACACGTCCCCGAACCTGGTGGTGATTCCGGATACGAGTGATATCACGGCGATTGATGTCCAGTACCCGCTGATCAAGCCTTTCGCCGAGGCACATATTTACTGGGATGACGACAAGGAGGCGTTGATCTATGATGTCCACGAGCCAGCGATGAACGCAGAGGAGGAGGCGATATTCGAGGATTTGCGAGATGCGCTTGAGGAAAAGATTGATGTCCCGCTCAGCAAGCTGGATACGACGCAGAAGGTTCTGGATTACCTGGAGTCGAAGATCGACAGTACCGCGGTGGAACTGGGATACCAGCTGTCCGGCGAGGAGAAGAACAAGATTATGTACTATGTGTACCGGAACTTCGCCGGGATCAACCAGCTGGAACCGTTGATGCATGACCCGTTCATCGAGGACATCGGCTGTTCCGGACTGGAGATTCCGGTATACGTCGTGCACAGCAAGTTCGGGTCGGTCCAGACCGATATCGTGTTCGAGGACGAGGAGAAGTTGAAGAACCTGGTAATCAAACTGGCGGAACGGGCGAACAAGTACGTCAGCTATGCGGAACCACTGCTAGATGGCACATTACCTGATGGGTCCCGTGTGAATGCGAGCTTGACACAGGACGTGACCACGAAAGGTCCCACGTTTTCCATCCGTAAGTTCCAGGAGGTGCCGTATTCGGCGATCGATCTGATCGAGATGGGGACCGCAAACTATGATCTGATGGCGTACATGTGGATGGTGTTGCAGTACCAGAAGTCGATGCTGGTCATCGGGGGGACTGCGACCGGAAAGACGACGTTCCTGAACTCGACGGTAACGTTTATCCCACCGGAGCAGAAGATCGTGTCGATCGAGGACACCCGTGAATTACAGTTACCGCATGAGAACTGGATTCCGTCGGTGACCCGGAGCGGGATCGGGAAGGACAGTGAAGATCAGGAGATCAATATGTACCAGTTGCTTCGGGAGTCGTTCCGGCAGAACCCGGATTATGTGGTCGTCGGAGAGGTCCGTGGTAAGGAAGCATCTGTATTGTTCCAGGGCATGGCGTCAGGCCACCCCTCACTGTCAACGATGCACGCATCCGCACCGAGCGACGTGGTATCACGGCTGACAACACCCCCTATCAACCTGTCCCCGTCACTGGTGGAGACACTGGACGTGATCGTGAGCGTGGCCCATGCCGGAGAGTATGGGGAGAACGCACGGCGTATCAAGGCCATCCACGAGATCGAGAACATCAGCGAAGAAGGCACGGCACGGACCAACGAATACTTCTCGTGGTCACCGGTCGATGATACGTTTGACCAGTCCGCACAGAGTACCGTGCTGGATACGATCGGTCAGCAGTTCGGGTTCTCACAGCAGGAAATCGAACAGGAACTCGAAGACCGGAAACGGGTACTGCGGTGGATGCATCAGAACGGGTACAGCAATTTTTCACACGTGGCCCGGATTGTCTCAGAGTACTACAACAACAAAAAACGGGTCATTGCCGCGGTTGAACAGGGCGATGCCGACCGGATCGAATCCCTTCTCGAGGAGAGTGTTGTCCACCAGCATCTCCCGGACATCGACAAGTCCTTCGAGGATATAGAGGACACGATCCAGGCACAGGACCGGACCGACACCCCCACGGAAGATGACGATACCACAGCGATGCAGGATGCCACCAACAACGACCACCTATCCTCCACAGAACCGGTACAATCTGATGAGCCAGGAGACACGCCGCCCACCGATGTGGATACGTCCCCCGTCAAGCGACCGGCCGACACCGATGACGATGCCGGCGACATTAGGGATACCGACAAGAAGACTGAGGAGACTACCACGCATCTGCTCGACAGTGCCTTTGAGGATGACCCGTCAGATGTGGACGACCCGTTCCAGAACGAGAAGACCGAGGAATCCCCTGATCATAATCCATTCAAGGACGAGTAACGAATAATGTATTTATCGTTGCTGTGCCCGGAACAGACATGCATCATCGCCCTGTGACGTACAGGATATTTCGTTCACCACGAACCGGCCGTCCAGGGCGTTTTCGAGGTGGCCGGCGATGTATCCGGAGATGAAATAACAGATCGGTTTGTCTGATCCGGCATCAAACGTCAATGCGTTCTCCGTCAGTTCGAACAGGAGTTTATTCTTCTGTTTCTGCCCGTCTTCCGGCTCTTTGAGCTGGAGCGTTCCGATATTCAGCCGGTCGAAGACCTCTTTGAGGTGTTCTACCACCTCATCAACGGAGTCCGCCTGCACCTCCTTGTAGTTCTTGCAGTATTTCATCGCGGAGAAGTACAGTAGCTGGTGAGTGCCGATGGAAACAGCGTGGAGGGCGTACATGATTTCACGGAATGCCTGAAGGTCTACATCACGGCTCCGATCGCCACGGGTATCCATATGCTGCGGTTGTTCCCCGCTCATCAGCCGCATGTTGTCTGCTGCAAGATGTTCCAGTGGTTTGGAGTCACCGCCTTCCCGCCCAATATTGTTCTCATCATCTGTCATTGTCAGCACCCATACTTCGCCAAATCCGGAACAGCACACCGAATAACACCATGTTTCCAATCATGAAATAGACCTTCTGGACATGGAACAGGAGGTTAATGTCTGTGATACCGTACACCGCTTCCAGCACCGCGTATGCAACAATAAGTGCAGATCCGACCGCGAACAGGATCCAGCTTATCGGTGCCGGTCCGATCTCCTCTGCCCGGATGATGATCCGGAGGTACAGGACAATGAACATGACCGCGAACACAGCGGCGATACCGTTCAACAGGAGGACAGTATTACTCACGTTCCAACACCTCCCAGACATCGTATATACCGTAGAACAATGCCACAAACCCAACGAGCGATATCAGGGACGAGAGGATGCGCATCCCGTAGAAGTCGAAAAGCGCGTTCGTCCAGATGAACACGTTCAGTGAGAAATGGATCACGACCATGCCCAGTCCAAACGTGAGGAACGTCCAGGCCCGTGGCGACTCCGCAACCGTGGTAATCGTCATCAGGATTGCCAGAAGCAGGATCAGATTGACCGCTGCAAAGATCAGGGATACTGTACTGACAACCAGCCAGAGCAGACCCATCCCCGTAAACACTGTCGTCGCCATCCTCGTTCTGTCCTCCGTAATACCGTCTTCTACCACGTTAGATACTGTCTACTCTACAATCTGGAGTCCATCCTCTGCCGATATCTCGTACTCCATCCAGTCCCGGGAGTGAGAGGTTTTCTCCATCCGCGAAATGGACAGCATCCGCTTGTCCCCCTCCATCTTCATCCGTATCATGCCATCGGCCACGTAGTTCAACGTCGATATCGTCTTCTCATCGTGGACGCCTTCCTCCAGTGCCATCACCAGACAGCCGTTCGAGGCCTTACTCTTCGCACCAACCACCTGCAAAAACTTGACCGCCGAGTTCGGGTCCGTATACAACACGAGGGTCGAGACGGAGTCCAGTACCATCCGTTTGTTCCCGGAGCCGACCTCACTCAGTGCATCGGCGAGTGTCATATTCATCTGGTTCAGATCGGACGGCCCTTTGATCGCGAACCGCGTATCCACGTCCTCACCTTCCCGCCACGAGTACCCGTCAATGAACACAAAGTCATCACCAAATTCATCAAAATCCCAGCCAAAATACCCTGCATTGTCCCGGATCTCATCCGGCGACTCATCGAGCGTGAGATACACGCCTTTCTCCTCTTCCGTGTCCAGTCCGGTGTACATGAACTGGTTGAGAAACGTACTTTTCCCGACCCCGGGCGGTCCCACAACGAGGATCGACGAGTTATGGGGAAACCCTCCGGACAGTTCATCATCAAGCTTTTCTACTCCTGTGCTCCTGCGTTCGACCGTGTCCGCCATCTTACCCCCTCATCCGTGACATGCGATATCCCTCACTCTACTATACCAGTGTAGGTATAATGTATATAGCTTAGTTTTCGGACTGCTCATTTATTAGTTGCGGTCTGTTCCAAATCCCAGCCAGTCAATGCCGTCCAGTTCCCGTTCACAGCCGAAGAACAGTACCATGGAAAAACAAGTTATTTATTGGCCGGACGACACAGGTATAAATGTGCGTCCTCCAGACCGTTCCTGAGAAGATATCCTTTCCGGAGCGTTCAGGGACTCCAGCAGGACCAGATAGGTGTAGCATGTATGGGAGATGACGACTTGGAACGGGTGCAGACCGGAATCAACGGCCTTGATGAGCTTCTCCATGGTGGTATTCCAGAGCATCATACCGTGTTCGTGGCGGGGCCGGCAGGGTCTGGGAAGACGACGCTTTCCCTGGAGTTTCTGTACCGGGGTGCAACCGAGTTCAACGAGAACGGACTGTACATCTCGTTCGAGGAGACGCAGGACGAGTTGCTCACGGACCTCCCGTTCGACTGGAAGATCGAACAGTTGATTGACCAGGGAAAGATCAACGTCGTGAAGTACGATCCGTACCAGTACGAGGATATCATCGGGCTGATCCGATCAAGTGTAAAGGAGACCGGCGCCAAACGCGTGGTCGTGGACTCATTGACCGCACTCAGCCTGTACGTGGATAACGTGAAGGACGTACGGAAGCTTATACTGGATATGAACGAGCAGCTGCGGAAACTGGAGACCACTACGATATACGTTGGCGAGATCAAAAGTAGCAATCCCGGAGAAATCTCACGGTTCGGCGTGGAAGAATTCATCGCTGACGGGGTGATCACACTTATCCTGGGCCAAGACGGATCAGAACTCACAAATCAGGTACTGATACGGAAGATGCGTGGAACAGACCACGATAAGAAGATACACCCATTCAAGTTCCAGGACGACGGCCTGAAGGTATACGCGAAGGAAACATCCATCCCTTCCAGCGGCAATGCCCAAAACAAGACGTCCCCCTCATCGGAGGACTTCTTCTGACCCCCTCATACAACCTGTGACGATGACATCCGATGAGACACGTGTCAGGAAGAAGAAACGGGTGAACGTACGGCTCCGCCGGGCAGTAGAGGCAAAAAGTTTTGCCGGCGTGTCTAACGCGCTGTTCGGCGGGATTGTGGACCGGTACGGTGACGCGTTCGAGGACCTCGAAGAGGGACTACACAGAGCTAATATCGACCGCCTGTTCCGGACCTACATCTCGGAGATGCTGGCGTTGACAGTACTCGCCGCAGTCATGGGATTCGGGATTGCCATCGTCATTGACCTTGTGGCACCCATCCCCCTCCTGGTGAAAGCCGTCCTGTTTTTCGCACTTCCCATTATGCTCGGTACCGTCACGTTCACCGGTATCTATCTGTACCCGTCGTGGAAAGCATCGAAACGTAAAGCAGACATCACGTCCAACCTACCGTTCGCCCTGAACCATATGAGTGCAGTCGCCGGGAGTGGTGTCCCACCGTCTGCCATGTTCAACCTGCTGGTCAACTTCGACGAGTACGGCGAGATCTCCGCAGAATCCCAGAAGATCGTGACCAAGGTGCACGCGTTCGGGGAGGACATCACCTCGGCCATCCGGGACGTGGCGAAGGAAAGTCCGTCCGACGACCTGGAGGAGATCTTCTACGGGATCGTCTCCACTATCGAGACCGGCGGCAGCCTTCAGGCTTTTCTGGAAGAGAGTGCGGACCGTACCCTGTTCGACTACCGGATTAAACGCCAGAAACAGATCGAACGCCTGACCACGTACGCCAGCTTCTACACGGCGCTGCTGGTCGCGGCACCGCTGTTCCTGATCACCATCCTCGCCATCCTCGAGGTGATCGGCGGCGAACTGTTCGGTCTCCCCCTCCGCTCAAGCTGCGGTGTGGTCGGTGCCTTGACCGGACAGTGTCCAATCGGCGTCATCGATATCGGGGCATACTTCCTGATCCCACTTGCAAACACCGCGTTCATCATCCTGCTCGAGGTGACCCAGCCTGAAATCTGACCTACTGCACGATATCAAGGACGAACTGCAGCAGCGGACAGGGATGCGCCGGAAGGACATAATCATTATCCTGGTGTCGCTGACACTGGGAGCATTGACCCTCGGCGGGAACTACCTCCACTTTCAAATACAGGAGACCCAGTACCAGATCACATACGCGGACAACGAGGACCTCATGACCATCAAACAGGGCGAGGACTTCAAGACCGTGTTCGAACTGGAGGACCCAGACAGTCTCCCGAACGTCGCCATCACCGTCACATTCCGGGACATCGCAAACGATGTCGAGATCACTCCGAATGTCAACGGTGTCACGTTCGAAGCGGTAGACGGTCTCGGACCCGGCCATACCCACACGATTACCGTGGAAACAGCAGACCTCCAGCAGACCAACCAGCTCGTTCTGGACGCATCGTTCACCCCGTTCAGTGGCTCCACCGAGATACAGAGCATCCACGTCCGTGGCGTCACACGCACCCAGCGCATGCTCTTCGTTGCACTGAACATCATCGGCCTCCTGGTCATACTCGCCCCTATCCTTATCGTCAAGTACCGACAGTACTCCCGACGAAACGAACTGGAACGCCAGTTCCCCAACTTCCTCCGTGACGTGGTCGAAGGCACCCGTGCCGGGATGTCCCTCCCACAGGCCATACAGAACACGCGAAACAACAACTACAGCGCGCTCACACCGCACGTCAAGAAAATGGGTGCAAAACTGGAATGGGGTATTCCTTTCGAAAAAGTCATGGAAGACTTCAGCAAGGCAACAAACTCACGCATCATTAAACGATCTATCAGCACCATCATCCAGACCTACCGGGCGGGCGGCAACGTCTCCGAAGTCCTGGAAACCATCGGCGACAACCTGAAGGAGATCCGCCGCCTCCGCAAGGAACGGGAAAGCCAGATCTATGGCGAACTCGTCACCGGATACGTTGTCTACTTCGTCTTTCTCCTCGTCCTCGTCGTCCTCGTCCGTTACCTCCTCCCATCACTCACCTTCTCCGGCCTGGACACGGGTGTCGGCCCCCTCCAGACACAGCAACTGAGCGCAGACGAACTCGTCAACCAGTACCGCCCCATCTTCCAGTGGCTCGTCATCGTCCAGTCCATCTTCTCCGGACTCGTCATCGGCCGCCTCAGCGAAGGCGAATTCAAAGCCGGCGTCAAACACGTCACCATCCTCATCGCCGTCGGCTACACCGTCGCCCTCGTATTCATGTAAGCCTATGCCTTTGACTTCGGAAACGCATTGCGTTTCCTCGTCACAGCAGTTCCTGAACTGCTGTTCGAACCGCGTTTAGCAAACGCTGTGAAACGCAGCAAACAACGGTTTGCGAGTGCCGCAAAAGTAAAGGTTTACCCGGTATTTTAATGATCTGTGAGGCGGGGAGTGTCCGTAGCCTATGGGCGGGGGTATGGTGTTCGCCGGAATACCAGTGCGTCCTCGGTGAACCCGTTGCGCGCTGCTTCCACTGTCATGAATCCTTGTATCCGTAGTTTCTCGTCATAGACAGTATCTGCTTCGATTACCTCGAATCGGAGGTAGCGTCGTTCACCGAGAGATGGGTGGTTGTGTTCGCCTCCGGGAGCCAGCGGATCCCATAGCCATGGGCTGATGATCATCGCGGTGCCACTGGACAGGTCACCGTCGAGGAGGTAGAACCGGTTTCCTTCGCCCAGTGGTTCGTCCGTGTATAGTGGAGGTTCCGGCGGCTGGTCCTCCACATGCTCCGTGAACAGCCCGGTGAAATTGTTTTCCTGGTTCCATTCGTGTTCGAGTACGCGCCAGTAGGTGTCGTTATGCAGGTAGTCGGTGCCCATGAAGTTGATGATCTCCCAGTGTGTTTCGAGGGGCGGCCATTCCGTGTCAAGGTCGTCGCGGAACCATAAACCTTGAAGGGTTCCCTGCTCGTTGACGTTTCTGCGGCTGTCCGTGAGGTCGGTGAACGGGTGAATGCCTTCCTCTTTGTAGCGGTCGTACAGCGGTTGATACAGCTCGATCGCTTCCGCACGCTTTTCATCGGTGAAATAGTTCAGTGGATTGGCGTTGAAGTTCAGGGTGTCCGGCTTATCGGTCATCACGTGGTCCAGGGACTCGTTTTGTACACCGAAATCCAGCGAGTGCCAGGGCGGGTAATACATGTAGCCGATGTGTGCTCCGGCATCGAACATGGCATCACCACCGTTTTGCTCGACCTCGTCAACGATCGCCTTCCTGAGGGCGATATGTCCGTAGTCCACCGTGATATCGTTGGTGACGGAAAATTGTGCTGCCATGTCCACGTACACGTCCTCACCATTGACCGTTGCGACTTCCTGCTCTTCTTTGGACTCACGCCATTCAATGCTGTGATCAAAAAGCGTGCCACGCGCCGGCAGGTATACCGGTTCATACGGCGGGGTGTCGTGATCGTACAGATACCACTTTCTCGGGCCTTCAACGTGGTTATGGGCGTAAAAATAGAACGGTGTCCACGTCTTCTCAAACCGCAGATTGCGCTCCGTACTGCCAGCCAGCAGACGGGAGAGGTTCACAGGGAAATGGGTAAACCCATC
>CAZCWR010000023.1:9724-10919 GCA_964502455.1 uncultured archaeon
AACTCCCGTTCTGCCAGCTCTTCTCCAATATTGTCCTGCGTCTGATTATCATACGTCTGATTATGCTGGCTCGGAACGTGTTCCGCATCCGGCCCATCGTCCAGCGTGAAATCGGCGGCATAGAGGTAGCCGGCTGTCAAGAGGATGAACGCAGTGCCGGCGATGAGAATTGTTGATCGGGTCATTGTGCGTTAGGTCCGGGAATGTCGTTCTTGTAGTGTTTATTCGTCCAGTTCGACGAACTGCGTCTTCCATACCCAGTCGTGGAATTCTCCCAGGGATTCATTCACGTTCTTTCTTCCCAGAAACGCGTCGCTCTCTCCCTCTTCACATTCCAGAGGCTCTGCATCGCGCTGTTCCTCGGTGAGGATGAGTTCATCTCGGGACTCGATACCGCGGTCCCGGTATTCCTGGAAGACTTCATCAGAGGCGATGTCGAAGAAGGAGATGTGCTGCGAAGCGTTGTCCCAGTACTGGTAGACCGCGATCTCACCTGATGCATCGGTGAGCGCAACGTGACCGATAACGTCACCAGCTTCTACCGTGTCTCCTTCGGACAACGATTCTACCGGGTCTATATGATGAAATCTAAACAAGACACTAGGATATTCGCGCGACATAAGGTGGAGGAGCGCATCGTCTGGATTTCGCCTACTATACCTGATATCTCCAAGCTCTCCGTCTACTGGAGCATAATAGGTCGTTTCTTCCCGCACCGCTGTTCCGTCATAGGATTTCTGCTCGTTCGTGAATATGAGGTAGTGTTTCATAGTGCGGCAGGTCTCGTCATCATCGTAAGCGTAGCTGTGGCCGTGCGCTCCCCGGAACTTTGAGATGCGTTTGACGTGTTCCAGGTTGATGAAGTTATGCGTGACGAACTGTGGCGGCTTCTCCCCCGGTTCCAGAACATAGTCTGAACCAGCGTCAGAACCTTCTGGAACCAGTGTGCATCCAGCCACGGTTACGGACACGGTCAGGAATAGGACTAATATATAGCGATAGTTCATGGCATCGCCGCATGTAGGTGTGCGACCGGCCACTATTTAAAATTTCTCTGGCTGAGATCGGCCTATATTTTTAATATTTTATCCGATTGAAAGTAGAAGGTTTACAAAACGCCATTACGCGTTCGCCGCAGGCGAACGGAAAAATAAACGAACTATATTGCACCGCTCTATGCGGTGCGATTAGCTCT
>CAZCWR010000023.1:10929-15115 GCA_964502455.1 uncultured archaeon
CGTTCTTGAAGAACGCTGATTGAACAGCATTCTCGGTAGAGAAAGCTGTGACCCGATGAGCTTGCCAGTCGGTTGAGTAAGGTTTAAATAGTAAGGTAGAGTATCATTGAAGTAGCGTTACGTGCCGAATTATGCGGCCGTACGTTACCGGAACTGCTTGGTGTTATACTGCATGAACAGGGAACTTGTGAGTGGACGCGGCAGGAACAGGAAAGGTGTTTCACCACTGATTGCAGCCGTTCTTCTCATCGCATTCACCATGGCAGTCGCCGCCATCCTCACCGCATGGGTCACCACCTTCACACAGGACACGGCGTCACAGGTAGGGAACGAAAGCGAGCAGCTTATCTCCTGCTCCTATGCAGGTGTGTCCGTGTTTGATGCGAACTGGGATGGGAGCAACGTTGACGTGACCGTTGCCAACACAGGAACGGTTGACCTGAACAATGTCTCAATCTATGCGTTCCGGGATGCCAGTATACAGGGACAGGCATTTATCACGAACCTCGAATCCGGTGCGATCGACAGTGGAACGATAAGCAGTGTAAGCCAGATCCCTGACCGTATACGGATTTCGACGCGGGACTGTCCGGATACGACGGCCGAGGAAAACCAGATTTCAGACAGTAGCTAACGAGGACGACCAATGATTGACAGGATGACTTCGAGACGATGGCGGAAGGGTGTTTCACCACTAATCGCCGCCGTCCTCCTCATCGCATTCACCATGGCAGTCGCCGCCATCCTCACCGCATGGGTCACCACATTCACACAGCAGACTACCGCTGATGTCGGTAACCGGACCGGACAGTTCGTGGAGTGTTCTGGCGGTGTCATTGAGATCGTCGAAGCCAGCAGTACTGGGAGTGGAGTAAACGTGATCGTTGCAAATAGGGGGACAGCGGACCTGAGGAATATCAGTGTCACTGGTTCTTCCGAGGGTGCAATCGTGGATACAGGATACATCGCTCCATTTGATTCAGGTGCTGTCGGCGATGTCTCACTGAGTGGATCAGGTATCGATACGGTCCGTGTGGGGTCACGGAACTGTCCCACAGTCTCAGACTCTACAGTGCCGTCGTAAAGTTCTTGCCTCGCTACGGTTCGTTCACGTACGACCATGATTTTTAACATTTTGATCCCCACGTACGCGCATGTACTCGGATGATGTTCAACGTGTTCTTGAGGAGAACGGCCTGTCCACCGGTGACCGTGTCAAGGTCTCGACGGAGGGATCAACGTATGAAGGCGTACTGATGCCCCGTGCAGCACAGGGGAACACGGATGTGATCGTGCTCAAGCTGGATAACGGCTATAATCTGGGAATTGCGTATGATGAGGATACCGACATCACAGCGGTCGAACAGGAAGCGGAGCACAACGAGGCAGCGGCACCGGAACCACCGGAGTACGATGAGAACAAGCCAGATATCACTATTCTGCACACCGGCGGTACCATCGCATCGAAGGTTAGCTACGAGGAAGGCGGTGTCACGCCAGCGTTCGAACCAGAGGAACTGCTTGAAATCTATCCGGAGCTGTTCGACGCGGCGAACATCGAGAGCGATATCGTTTCACAGATGTTCTCCGAAGACATGGAGCCACAGCACTGGCAGCAGATCGCACATGCCGTGGCAGAGCATCGGGAGAACGCGGACGGAATCATCATAGGCCATGGTACGGATACGATGCACTACACGGCGGCAGCGCTCTCATTTATGCTGGAGAACATCGATATCCCGGTGATTCTGGTCGGGTCACAGCGATCCAGTGACCGCCCATCCAGTGATGCAGCCATGAATCTCCTGTCCGCCGTCGAGTTCGCTAACGAGGGCATCCCGGGCGTCTACGTCTGTATGCATGACGCGATGAGTGATGCGACCGCAGCGATCCATCGCGGCGTCAACGTCCGGAAGATGCACACGTCACGGCGGGACACCTTTCGAAGCATCGACACAGCACCGTTCGCCCATGTGGACCATGAAACCGGTGATGTCACTGTGCATGGGGACACAACAGATGGAGACGGTGAGTTCACACTACGGGATGAACTGGATACGCGTGTAGGTCTCCTGACCACGACACCAGGACTTGACCCGGAACTGCTCGCACATTATACTGATAACGACTATAACGGCATAGTCATTGCCGGTACCGGGCTCGGCCATCTGCCGGTCAATGTGCTTGATGAGCACACGGAGCACCACGAAACTATCCTGGAGCAGGTGTCCGAACTGTGTGAGGACGCTGCGGTGGCCATGAGTTCGCAGTGTATTAATGGCCGGGTGAATATGAACGTGTACGAGTCCGGGGTCAAGTTGCAGGATGCTGGCGTGATCTCTGCGGAGAACATGATCCCTGAGGTCGCGTACGTCAAGCTGATGTGGGCGCTCGGGCAGACAGATACGGTTGAGGATGCGGAGGAGCTGTTCCAGGAAAACGTTACCGGCGAGTTTATCGACCGGGAAACCTACGATGCCTTCACGGAGGGCCAGCAATGAGTCAGGACTATAACTACGATGAACTCGGATTCAAGTGTGGGATCGAGATCCACCAGCAGCTGGGGACGGCAACGAAGCTGTTCTGCTCATGTCCCAACGAGGTGGTAGAGGATGAGTCCGCCGCGGCAAAGGTGACACGGAAGCTGCGGCCGGTTGCCTCGGAGATGGGGGACGTGGATCGCGCCGCAAAGTACGAATACCTGAAGGACAAGGACTTCGTCTACAACATCTACCCTGACGTATCCTGCCTCGTGGAACTGGACGAGGAGCCACCGCACCCGGTGGACGACGAGGCACTGGAGATCGCGCTGGAATCCGCGTTACTGATGCACTGTGACGTGCCGGACGAGATACACTTCATGCGAAAGACCGTAATCGATGGGTCGAACACGGCCGGGTTCCAGCGGACCGCGATCATCGGCATGAACGGCCATATCGAGACCAGCGAGGGTGACGTGGCGATTGAGGACATGGAACTGGAGGAGGAAAGTGCCGGTATTCATACCCGGGAATCCGGAAAGGGTGTGTTCGACCTTGACCGGCTTGGTATCCCGCTCATCGAGATTGGGACCGATGCCTCCATCAAAAGTCCTGATCACGCCAAAGAGGTGGCGAAGCAGATCGGGATGCTGCTCCGGTCCACCGGCAAGGTGAAGCGTGGGCTCGGAACCATCCGGCAGGACGTGAACGTGTCAATCGCAGATGGTGCCCGTATCGAGATCAAAGGATTCCAGGACATCGAGAACCTGGACGAACTGGTGCGGAACGAGGTGGAACGCCAGGTATCACTGCTGGATATCAAGGATGAGCTGGACGACCGGCTGGATGATGACACGGTCGGCACGGATATTGAGGACGTGACGGAGATGTTCGATGATTCGGAGAACGAGATCATCCGCCGGATCATCGATGACGGTGGCCGGGTGCTCGCGTTCAAGCTGCGGGGGCTGGAAGGATTGATGAACGACAGTATCTCCGGCGACCTGCATCTCGGCAAGGAGCTGGCGAACTATGCGAAGTCGCAGGGCGCGAAGGGGATGATGCATACGGACGAGGACGTGTCCGTCTACGAGCTTGAGACCGAGTTCGAGCAGGTCTGCAACCACATGGACAAAGAAGATGGCGAGGTCATGGCGATCATCGCAGAGCAGGAAGAGACCGCACAAAATGCGGCGGAACTGGTCTGCGAACGGGCTGACGCGCTCACGAGCCATATCCCGGAGGAGACGCGGACCGCGGAGATGGACCATACCACGCGATACGCGCGGCCGCTGCCGGGAAGCGCCCGGATGTACCCGGAAACGGACATCCCACCGATCGTGATGACGGACGACGAGCTCGCGGAAATCGAAGAGACCCTGCCGGAGACGCTTGAAGAACAGGAGGAACGATTATCTGAGGAGATCGGTGACGAGCTCGCGGCGCAGGTCGTGAACCAGAAGCAGCTGCACACGTTCAACGATATCATGGAGCGGCTGAAACCGGAGAACCAGGACATCACCGATGTCCTGCAGGAGATCGGGAAGCCGCTGGCGAACGCGGTGACCAATATCCGGGCCGGCCTGGCATCTGACGGTGTCCCGGTTGACCGCTTGGAGCCGCATCATTACGAGGCCGTATTCCAGGCGTACGATGACGGCAAGATTAGCAAGGGTGACATCGAGGACGTGCTCAAAGTGGCCGCG
>CAZCWR010000024.1:0-15080 GCA_964502455.1 uncultured archaeon
CCGTGATGGCGTCATCGGTCCTCCCCGCGTCATATAGTGCCAAGTACGCCGGCGACCGCTTGCGGAATCTCGTAGAGGACACCAAATACCGGAATGTGCTCTAACCTGGTCAGTCCTCGTACAACGGATACTCCCGGCATAGCTCGCTTACCTCGGTCCGTACCGCGTCCGTCGATCCATCGTTGATCACCCGCCCGATCAGGTCGGCGACGTACGACAGTTCTGACTCCTCCATGCCGCGCGTCGTCAACGCCGGCGTGCCGATCCGGATACCGGACGTCACCATTGGCGACCGTTCGTCGTACGGGACCATGTTCTTGTTCACCACGATACCGGCCTCCTCCAGTTTTTTCTCGGCCGCCTTCCCGGTCATGTCCTTGCTGGTCATGTCCACCAGCACGAGATGGTTGTCTGTCCCGCCGGACACGAGTCGGAACCCGTTCTCCTGTAACCCGTCCGCCAGCGCCTGCGCGTTATCCACGATCTGCCGCTGATAGTCGTTGAAGTCCGGCTGCTGCGCCTGCTTGAAGCTGACCGCTTTCGCCGCGATCTGATGCATCAACGGTCCGCCCTGGCTGTACGGGAACACGGCCTTGTCAACATCGTCTGCAAGCTCGTCGCGGCACATAATCATCCCGCCACGGGCACCCCGCAACGTCTTATGCGTCGTGGTCGTGACGAGGTCCCAGTCCGGGAACGGGTTCTCGTGGATACCGGCCGCCACCAGCCCCGCGATATGCGCGATATCCGCCATCAATGTCGCGTCGGTCTCCTCCGCTGCCTCACGGAACGCATCCAGCGGGAGCTCCCGTGGATACGCACTGTACCCGCATACGATCATGTCCGGGTCATGGTTCTGTGCCTGCTCCATGATGTGGTCAGGTTCGAACCGTTCCGTCTCCTCATTGATCGCATACGTATCGAAGTCGAACAGGGTGCCAGAGAAGTTGATGCCGTGTCCATGGGTTAAATGGCCGCCATGTGCCAATACTGGGCCTAACACCTTGTCTCCGGCCTCGAGCGTGGAGAAGTACGCGGCGAAGTTGGCCTGCGACCCGCTGTGCGGCTGCACATTCGTATGGTCTGCGCCGAACAGCTCAGCTGCCCGCTCCCGCGCCAGGTCCTCCACGGTGTCGTGGTGCTCGCATCCGGCGTAGTACCGGTTGCCGGGGTAGCCTTCCGCGTACTTGTTGGTGAGTACGGAGCCCTGTGCTTCGAGCACGCTGGGGGGCACGAAGTTCTCGGAGGCGATCATCTCCAGTCCATGCGTTTCCTGGCGCTGCCGCTCATCCTGCAGCGCATCGTGTACGGCAGGATCAGTATCTGATAACGGATTGTTCCACATGGCTGCATGTAAGAACCGAATACTTATACTCTTTCGCCCTATAGGGGGAGACTATGCTTTGTATGCTGTGTCGAAGTACAGGCCGTATGCCTCTTCCTCGGCGTCCTCGTCCAGGTAGTATTTGATGACGTGTCCCGGGACACGGTGCTCACCGTCGTCACGTGAACGTGGGAGATCGTGCTCCACATGGCTGTGGAGGATTGGGACAGAGTACTCGGATGTGTCTGGCGTCTGGTTCTCGTATATCCGGAACACGCCGTTTTGTGGTTCAACAAGCTCACGGTTCCCGTCTTGATCCCGGTGGAGGAAATAGGCGGGCTCACCGGTCTTTTCAACGTATCCGTGCAGTTCAATCTGTTCGCCGACCAGTTCGTTCAGCCCCGTTTCTTCAACCTTGGACAGATCGTACTGCTCGTATTCTGACTCCGTACATCCGGCCAGTGTCCCGGCAACTACGGTTCCTGCCGATGCCAGAAATCCGCGCCGTCCCATCCTGTGGGTGCTCACGGATAGCCACCTGATATAGGATTATTTAAATACGTGGGAATTTTCCCTGTTGTCAGCGGTGTATTAGCGCTGCAGAACGTGATATAATACGGAAGCGGTGATGAGCAGCAGGAGGCTGATAATGATCCAGGGAGCGTACTGTGTGTGGTCATCGCAGTCCGGGTCGGCGCCGCGTCCGTCACAGTAGACGTGGCAGGTGCCATCGGCGATGCAGACCTGGTCCGGGATGTCCAGTGTGTACAGGATGTCGTCCTCGCCGCGGACCAGGTGGATGCGTTCTGCATCAGCGGTGTACGGCAGTCGTTCAAACACGTCTTCTATCTGCCGTACAGCGTCTGGGTGTTCGACATCCGGGGCGTCAGTAAACGAGAATGGGATGTACCGCGCATCGTGTACGTATCCGTCTTCGTCAACGGTGACCAGCCAGTGATGTTCCTGCCACTTCTGTGAATCGGTATGATTGTGCTGGCCTGTATGCGGGTACGCCCCCGGACCGCGGGCAGGGGTCTGGCTACCGTCTGTGATCTCAAACTGTTCCAATACAACGGTTTCGTTTTCATAAACGGTGAGTTCTACGGTGAACACGGAGCTGTTCGCGTTTTCGGCGGCTGCTGCGGCTGGGACGAGCAGCATACCGGCCATCAGCATGTAAAGGACGTGTTTGTCTCCTAGCATGGTGTCCACCTCGAATCACAGACGGTGTCTCCAGCGGTGTCAATCCCGTCCTGTATCCGGTCGCTGACATCTTTCGCTCCGTCCTGTATGGGATCGGTGATGTCTTTCACTCTGTCCTGTATGGGATCGGTGACTGGACCGGTAACGTCATCTATTGCATCCCGGATACGATTGGGATCCTCTCTCACCCGGTTCGGGGCGTTATGGATCCAGTCGCTGTTTGGTGCGGATGCACCGTTGATATAATGGCGCATCCACTGATCCACGACCGTATAGGGAACGTTGTTTCCCTGCGTTCCTACTGTGTCGGGATCACCCCAGTATACGCGATTTTTTACGATGTCACAGTAGTTCATGATTGACCGTTTTCCAGATATGTCCGGATCATTCATACAGCCCTGGAGGACTGGATGATACGATGGGTCGACGCGTTTGGACAGGTCACATTCCTTGGTGGTTTCGCTGTCGTCCTCTCCGTTGCTGGGACCGGTATCTTTTGTCACTTTATCTCCCCGGGTGTGACACAGGCCGAGCGCGTGACCGAGTTCATGCCCCATGGTTTCTGTGATGGAATTTATCGATTCCTGTGTATGTAGGACAAACCGGTCTGCAGGAGTGCCTGAACATCCACCAACTCTGTTCTTGCCGGTTCCATCCGGGAGCTCTGAACTGAAGATTGACGTCTGGTGGAGACCCATCGCCTGATCGAACCTGTCCCGGTATCTACTGTCACGGGCCGCCCGCTCTGTAATCTGGTTCAGGTCATATCCACCGACCCACGTACAACCTGGTATGGCAGGCGGACAGTAGGGGTGTGGTCCTATGTCGTAACACATATCCGTCGATACACCACTCAACTGGAGGGATTTACCCTGGTCCGGTCCTTTTTTTGGACTGTACTCGTCCTCAGGCTCCAGCAGATGAAGTTTGACTGTCTTCCGGGGATCATCGTATCTATGCCGCATCGGCGAAATCGCTTCCGCCCAGCGCGTAATTACGTCCTGAGACGTGCTGTAAAATTCATCGAAATCGCTCTGCGGGTACGCCAGTGGGACCGCAACGATATTGAACATATCCGTACACTCGTCACCATTCCAGCTCCCGTCATCACACCGGTCCCGCACTGTAACCGGCGCAATACCGCCATTCCTGTCCTCCAGCGCCAGCTGCTCCTCCGCCTGATCCGCATGCCACAGCACGGGTCCACCATCCTGGTTGTACACCTGGTCAAGATCGTCTTGCACCTGTGTCTGCCCCGTGGTCTCATCAAACGTCACGACGTCAACGCGATCCGGACTCGGTACGTGAATCTCCACGTAATCTCCTTTCCCAATAACGAGATCGGTCTGTTCTCCGTCACGTTCCCACATGCCATCATCCGCGTACTCGTACTCCTTGTCCATATAGGTGACCGTGAAGTCGACATCGGTCGTTTTCTCAACACGGTATGGCTCCAGCCATCGACAATCCCCCGGAACAGCGCTATTACCATCTTGCTTAATGGAACACCCCCAGAAAAAGATGTAATATGTTCCTGCATCGAACCGGGACAGATCTAGGCCGACTGAGTTGGTGAACAGTACTAGACCGGTCTCGGGATCAACACGTTGGAGCGGGGAATCGCCAACCTGCAGCGACGCATCGACCCGTACCTGCTCCCAGTCTGTGATCTCGTCCTGTGACACATCTGCTGCTTCCGCCACATACGCCGTGTGATAGACGTGTAACTCGGACGGTACAGCCAACTCCACCGATCTCTCCACTGTTCCCCGGTCCTGTACCGCCGACGGGTCAACTGCAGGATCGCCCTCCACCCCGTCAACCGCCTGTGCGGCAATCGGTGATACACTAATAACAGCCAACACCAGCACACCCACACATAACCGTACATGTATACACATGGGTATACCGCTCCTGCGCCCGTATTGGCACCACTACCATATTAAAAACACGCTTCGTCAGGAGACGGCATGTCGTCACAGAACCAGATTAGATCCAAACAGGAGTTGCACTGCGACGCTTCTCACCGAGACGGAACGCGGTTCGAACTCCCTGTATTGGGCCCGACGGGATTTGAACCCGCGGCTACCGGGTATCTTTCCGATACCAAGCGAGATCATCGACTTGAAGACTGTTGTACGGTCTTCTGCGAACGGATATTCTCACAGCGGAGAATACCGTGTCTCAGCACTTTTAACGCGCTGCATTCCCATCACGAGAATGCTTGTGGTTAAAAGCCCGGTGCTCTGCCAGGCTGAGCTACGGGCCCTTCGAACAGGATATGTGTGGTGAAGCTTTATTAGTCGTTCACTGTTTCCGGCCGGGGTTATGTGTTGCAGAGGTCCTGTGCCACGTCCGGGAGTTCGCTGATCATCTCGATCTGTGCATCGACCAGTTCCTGCATCTGTGGGTTGTCCGGCAGGTCGCCGTCCTGCACAAGCAGCACGGTCTTGAATCCGGCACGCTTCGCGGGGAGGATGTCACGCCGCAGGTCGTGACTGACCAGGATGTAGGTGTCGGCATCTATCATCCCCTTCGCGGTTTCGAACATGTCTGCGTTCGGTTTTGACACGCCGACTTCCGCAGAGATCAGGACTGCATCAAAATGATCGGTCAAACCGGATCGGTCAAGTTTCATCCGTTGCAGGCGGCTGGTACCGTTCGTCAGCACACCGACATCGAACTGGTTGCCGATCGTCTGCACCGCGCCGGATGCACCGGACCGGAACGTGGTCTGTTCGGCTTCCTGTTCTTCCCAGGCTTCCGCGAACGCGTCGGATGTCCCGACGTCGTCGATGTTCCGGTCGTCCAGCAGGTCACAGATGGCCTGCCGTCGGGGGAACGCCCACCCGTTCTGGAAGTAGTGGAAGAACCGGTCCGTGTACTCGTCGTAACTGTCCGCCAGTTCTGACAGTCCTGCCTGTTCTACGGCATCCTGGTATACGGCCTCGTAGTCGAGAGTGTTCTCTGTCAGCGTCCCATCAAGGTTAAAGAATACTGCGCATGATCCGGCCATGGTACACGATATAGGACGGAACTAATTAAAAGATATGCTCGGTCCACGACCATGGAACACGATTTCCACCTGGTCAGCATGGTGGGGCGATCTCGACATCGTCCGGGTCCGGTGGGCCGTCACTGCCAGAGTCCTCGTCGTCGGAGGACCCACCACCCGGTGATCCGTCATCTGTGTCCGGGTCCCGATCACTGCCACCGCCGTCACCGCTATCGCCCCCGTCAGTATCCGGGAACTCGCCGCAACTGTTTCCACCCTGTGCAGCTTCTTTCGCTGTGGTGGGCGCATTGACTTCGACCGAGGTGTCCGGGTTGTTCCCGTTCCCGCCACCGTCCTCGATGTTGACATTGCCGCGTTCCCGGATGCCGTCGTGCTGCGTGTTCTCCATGTAGACCAGTGTCCGGCGGCCGTCACGCCCGAGGTGGATGGCGCCCGGATATGGTCCGGAGTCGAAGTGGCAGCCGATGATTTCGATCTGGTTCCCTGCCGGTGTCGGCCATCCCCAGAAGCATCGGCCGTTGTGTTGAGCGGAGCTATCGTTCCATGCGACAGAATTCGTGATCTTACATCCATCCGCCAGCCGGAACTGGGAAACGTAGTTGTTGGCAGCGACGGAGTTGTCGATGTGGATAGTGCCGCGCTGCCCGTTCCCGTTCGATCCCGGTGCCGACCCGTAAACCCCGTTATCCGTCATGCCCCGTACGTTACAGCCACAGAGCGTGATATGGCCGTTGTGTGCGGGGTCGGCCCAGATGCCGTTGGTACCGTGACCGGTGCTTGAACCGCTGTTTCCGGTGGATGCGCCGTCGCCGAGGTAGACGTTTTCCATGAGTGATTCGCCGTTACCGGTGTCGGCGATGCCGAAGAAGCTGTTGCCGCGGCCGGATGTGTCCGGTCCGTCAAACCCGATGTTCCGGATCGTCCAGTTCGAATCCTTCGCCACTACAACGATATGCTGCCCGGTCGACATATCTATCAGCTTGTTCTCCCATGTCTCCCCGGCATTGACCCGGATCACCTGTCCGGACGCCTGGATCGTCTCATACCCGCTGCCCTGCATCCCGGTGATCGTCTTATCCGTCGTATCACTGAACACTTTCTTGCCCATCAACCACCCAGTACTACCGACAACGGCAGCACTGCCTGCGGTGAACCCGAGCAGTTTCAGGAAGTCACGGCGACTCATCGTATTATACCGGTTCAGAAGCTGCCGCTGAACATCCCGATCCTTGGCGCGGAACCGGTCTTTCAACGTCTGGATGATCTCTTTCCGGGCGAACATGGATGCGCTATCATGGTCTTCCACGGTGTCTGCGGCTTCGTCCTGTACGTCTTCAAGAGACTCGGGGGCGGCCGGATCATCTGTCATACTGCAGGAATTACGTTTTGCGGCTTATATACATTATTTTGGAACGCTCTACACGGTGCAATCTTTGAGAGATCAGACCGTGTCATCGCGGCGTGTATGAGTCGTTCTCACGGGTCAGCACGGATTGCTGCCTGACCGTGAAAAATCACCGCCCTCTGCCTCGCCGTTAGCCGCCTTCCTTGCAGTGACCGGTGCGTTAACCTCCATATCAAGGTTCACATCATTCCCGTTCCCGCCACCGTCTTCGATATTGACATTGCCGCGTTCCTGGATACCGTCGTGCTGCGTGTTCTCCATGTAAACCTCTGTCGGTCCTTTGCTCCGACCGAGATGGATAGCACCGTTGTATGACCCGGAATCAAACTGGCAGCCGATGATTTCGATCCGGTTCCCTGCCATCGTTGGCCACCCCCAGAAACATCGACCGCTGTACGGGAAGGAATCATCGTTCCATGCCATCGAGTTTGTACAGGTACAGCCATCCGCCAGCCGGAACTGGGCAACATGGCAGTTCGATCCGACGCAATTATCGATATGGATGGTACCGCGCTGCCCGTTCCCGTTCGATCCCGGAGCGGACCCGTAGATACCGTTGTCCGACATCCCCTGTACATTCGCCGCCCCGATATTGATGTGGCCGTTATGATCAGGGTCGGCCCAGATGCCGCTGGTACCGTGACCGGTGCTTGAACCGGCGTTGCCAGTGGATGCGCCGTCGCCGAGGTAGACGTTTTCTATGAGTGATTCGCCGTTACCGGTGTCGGCGACACCGAAGAACGTATTCCCACGACCGGACGTGTCCTGTCCGTCGAACCCGATGTTCCGGATTGTCCAGTTCGAATCCTTGGCGATAACCGTGATATACCCGCCTGACATATCAACCAGTTTGTCGGACCAGGTCTCCCCTGCACCGACCCGGATGGTCTGTCCTGATGCTGTGATCGTGTCCGGGCTCCCGGTTTGCATGCCGGTGATGGTCTTATCTGTATGGTCGGAGAAGACTTTCTTGCCCATCAGCCAGCCGGTGCCGGAGGCCACGACCGCCCCACCCATCGTAAACCCGAGCAGTTTCAGGAAGTCACGGCGACTCACGTCGTCTTTGTACGCTGATAGTAACCGCGTCTGTGTCTGTGGTTTCTTGGCGCGGAACCGGTCTTTCAGTGTAAGGAGAATCT
Organism: uncultured archaeon; assembly: GCA_964502455.1. Classification (GTDB taxonomy): domain Archaea; phylum Nanohalarchaeota; class Nanosalinia; order Nanosalinales; family Nanohalalkaliarchaeaceae; genus Nanohalalkaliarchaeum. The sequence goes on from CAZCWR010000024.1 coordinate 8,088, forward strand.
CTTTTTTTGTGAAGATGGATGCGCTATCATGATCTTCCACTGTGTCTGCGGCTTCGTCCTGTACGTCTTCAAGAGACTCGGGGGCGGCCGGATCATCTGTCATACTGCAGGAATTACGTTTTGCGGCTTATATGCGTTCTGTGGATCAGCAGGGTTCAATGTCCGGAACACTGTCTGTGCTGTCGTCGTCCGTGTTCGGTGTCCCGTCTCCCGTGTCCGGTGTGTCAGTATCACCCGCGTCATCACTTCCTCCCGCACTGTCACCACAGTTCCCGCTTGCAGCCATTTCAGCGTCTGTGGGAATACCGGCAGGTATGTCAATTACAGGCGTATTACCGACCTCAGATCCGACATTAACTGGTCCTGTGATGGATCCGCTGTACGCGCCTGATTCGAACTGGACGGGAGACGCATCGGATGATACGACGATGACACTGGGGTAGGGTCCGGCCTTGAAATGTGACTTCTGAATGGTCATACCGGCAGGAGTCCAGGCCCAGACCGGGCGGCCGTTCTCCTCGGCATAATCGTTCTGCCGCTGGTACCAGCCGTATTCCGTGTTGTCATTGTATGCGACGCAGTTCGTGATCTTGTCGCCCCGGCTTTTGCAGCGGAACGTTGATACACCGTTGTTTTTCCCGAAACACGTATCGAATGTGACAGTGCCTGGTCCGTTCGAACAGTAGAATCCGTTGTTCGGATAGCCCTGTACGTTACAGTACCGGAACGTCAACTGCCCAGAATGCTCTGGCCCCATAAAGATCGCGCCGGGACCGTGCACGAAGTCACCGACCTTGGCCGATCCGTCACCCATATACAGACATTCGATGAGGGACGCACCGTTCCCGGCATCCGACACACTTACCCGGAACCCGGATGCCTCGTTGTACCCTTTAAGCCCGACGTTCCGGATGGTCCAGTTTGTCGAATGCCGCGGATACAGTGTCACCCCGGACCCTGTCGTCAGATCAATAAGAACGTTCTGATACGTTTCCCCGTCACCGATATTAATCGTCTGCCCAGACGCTTTCACCGTATCATATCCGCCACCGCCCTGCATCCCGGTGAGCGTACGGTCCGTGTGATCACTGAACACCTTCTTCCCCATCAACCACCCGGATCCACCGACAACGGCAGCACCGCCCATCGTAAACCCGAGCAGTTTCAGGAAGTCACGGCGACTCATCGCACGGTAATTATCGAGAAACTGTTGCTGTATATCCTGATCCTTGGCACGGAACCGGTCTTTCAGTGTAAGGAGAATCTCTTTTTTTGTGAAGATGGATGCGCTATCATGATCTTCCACTGTGTCTGCGGCTTCGTCCTCCACATCGTCAAATGATTCCGGTGACGGATCAGCATCGGTCATACCGTAATACTATCGTTGTCGGTTTAAATCAACTTGACCTGAACTAGCACGGATCGCCAGACCCCGCCGCAGTTGGTCCATCCACCCCTTCGCCTTTGGATGCCATCCGTGCATCGGTCGGCGTCCCGTCCGGTACCTTGAGTTCCGGGCTGCTACCGACGCTGCTTGCCATCTTGACCGATCCCTGTGTTCCACCTTTGACCTGTCCGGACTCCACGTTCGCCGTGGCGCCCTGGTGCGTGAATATTGCACCGGCGTATGGCCCGGCCGCGAACTCGGATTCACGGATGGTGACACCGCCGGGCGGCCACACCCAGACCGGGCGCCCGTTCTCCTCCACGTACCCGCCGTATCCTTCACCGTAGTCCGTATCGTCATTGTATGCAACGCAGTTCACGATCTCGTCGCCGGGGTCACCGCACCGGTACGTGGAGACACCGTTGTTCTTCCCGTAACAGTTCTCCCAGCGTACCGTGCCACCATCAGGTGTGTTCGAACAGTAGAATCCGTTGTTTGGATACCCCTGCACGTTGCAGTTGCGGAACGTGATATCACAGCTCGCCCGCTTATGGTAGAAGATTGCGCCGGGACCGTGCACGAAACTCGCTCCTTCCTTGGTGGCACCGTCACCGAGATAGATATTGTCAACGAGTACTTCACCGGCCGGCGCAGTGGCCGACATGATAAACCCGTCACCCCGGTAAATCCCATCAAACCCGATATTGGCGATGGTCGAGTTCGAGCCATTGATCATGATGGTAATGCCCTGCCCCGTACTCATATCCACCTCCACGTTCTGATAGGACTCGCCGTTCCCTACGGTGATGGTCTGGCCGGACGCAGAGATCTGCTCCGGGCTCCCACCCTGCATGCCGGTGATAGTCTTATCTGTATAGTCGGAGAACACTTTCTTGCCCATCAACCACCCGGTACCGGAGGCGACCACCGCTCCGCCCATCGTAAAGCCAAGCAGTTTCAAAAACTGCCGGCGATCCACGCCTGCATCAGTACGTTCACCGCCGATATACCGGTTCAGAAGCTGCCGCTGAACGTCCCTGTCTTTGGCACGGAACCGGTCCTTGATGGTCTCCACGACCTCCCACTGCGCGAACGGGGTGACACGGTCATCTGTATCCAGCGCCTCGTCCGCCATTTCATCCGCTACATCATCGATACCGTCCGTCTCCGACATACACAACACGTACCGCCGCCATCTTATATGTGTTGTGAGCGCGCCAGAGCGCCCTGCGGTCAGGAAAATTCATAGAACGAGAGGTCTGCCCAGTAGACCGTATCCTCGTACTGCACCAGCCATTCGCCCTCGTATTCGTCCTGCGTCACGGCCGGCTGTGCACGGAACCGGTCAAGCAGTGATGCGAACGCGGCATCATTCGTGTTCTGCGCGTAGTACCGGTCTCCCTGGGCCTCGTTGAATACAGCACGTTCTGCCTCGGAAAGCCCTGATAACGTGAACAGGTACCGGTCACGGAGCTGTTCCGCGTATTCCGCCGGACTGGCAGCAACCTGGTCAGCGGTGTACCGGTAGGTGTACAGCGTTACCTGCCGCGTATCTTCGGCCTGTACGCTGTACGCGGTCCCATCGTACACGACAGCGTCGTACTGCTGTTCGGGGAAGAAGACGGACGCGTTCTGCTCCGACGTGTTGTACACGGTGCTCGCACCGATCCGGGGCGTGCCGGGTGCTGTACCGTCCGGGAACCGCTGCTCCAGTGGGAACAGCTCGTCCACGATCCGCCGGTCTGGTACAGGCAGGTCACTGTACGCGATACGGCTGTCATCTGCGGACGCGGTCGTGTAGTCTGTCGAAACGCTCCCGGAAACGGCGTCAGACGTGTTCACAACGTCCCACGAAAGATTGTAGTACGCCCCGCTGTACGCGAACGGCAGTCCATCCGTGATCGGTGGCCGCCGATCTGTCACGGTCGCCGACCCGTTCTCGACGGCCGTGGGAACGATATCATCGCCTGGCCGGTCATGCACACCACCGATCGACCGGCTGGCATGGTCCGCGATCTGCGTATCGGTCACCGGCTCCAGATGGATACTGCCCGCCGGATTCGCACACCCGGCAAGCAGGACGGATACCACCAGTGCGACAATACCGATCCGCTGCGTAGTCCAGTGCATGTTACGATCGTCTCCCGGTCACTGTGCATCCCTGTTACTGGTGGCATCGGAGATAACCTTGTACACGAGGCCGATACCGCCAGCGACCTGTAACACGATGCCGGCAAGCGTCACCCCGCTTCCGATCAGGCGACGGGGGATGACCACGGCAGGTGGGCCGTGCGCATTCATCGCCAGTGGGATACCGATACCTATCAGGACGCCGCCGATGATCGCCACAGTCACGAGGTACAGGTTGGCGCGCTGCAGCGCATACCGGGCAGCATCCTCTGCTGTCATCATTGTCATAGTACCGTATCCGGCCACGACCCTTTAAAATGGCATGTATCCTGTTCGGTCCGCGTCAAACAATGACTCTTGAGACACCGGTCCTGACGCTTGGAATTTGGGTCAAGACCGCCCTCTCTTGGACAGACTGCTAGAACGTCACATCATCGGAGTCACGGTGCTCCATCGCATCCCGCGAAATCTCGGGGTTGCACTGTCCGTACGTCTCACCAAAATCCTCGCACAGCTCCGCCCGATCCCGGTCCGTATAGTGCAGCCCGCACTCCTCACACTGGAACAGCGCCACGCCATCAGAACTGGCTCTCTTCACCATCATATTACACGAGAAACGGAACAGTAAATAGCTACCGGTGAGAACGTGCCGAATGATGAACGCGCTATCTGGATGCGCAAAGCTTCTGTTATGACGCCCTGTACTGGTAGCATGCTACAGGAATCCGGTGGCATGCAGCAGGTACGCGAATGCGACGATGGTAAAGAAGCCGCCGCCGATGATCCGGCCCCAGATGTCATTGTTCAGCCAGTTTAGGAGTTCGTCCTCTGAGCGATCAGTGATCATGAACATCGGTGTCTGTACATCTGCCGAGATCACCATGTTCTCCGGGGTGGCCATCGATCCATCCTGATCGTCACGGAGCATCGCCTTCCCGAACACGTATGCGTCATCACCGACCGGAAAATATGTCTCCGTGAATCGCCACCGTCGCCGTCCGGTCATCTTTTCCTGTACGTCGTCGCGCTCCACCTGTTCCTGGATGAACGTCTGCGCCGTCTCTGGCAGATCATCGAACTGTTTCACCGTATACGAGTTTTCGGTTTTGTTCCGGAGCGTGGCATCCGCTGGATCGACCTGAACCGTGCCGGTCCCATCATCCACTGTGAACGGGACGCGTTCCTCTCGTTGCTCCCGTCTATGGAACTTTCCACTGCCCTCGGCACCTTTCCGATACTCCTCAATATTATACTCGTACAGGACACAGTCCTCACCGGAGAACGGGGACTGCAGCGGTTCATCAACCGGAGAGACCTCACCGTACAGCTCAGCGAGCCCCGTTGCCAGCGCATGGATGCTGATTGTCGGCATGCGTTTGACGAGTCTGCGCCGCCGGTACTGGCGGAACCCGGACGCGACGATGACACTTCCGGCAGCAACGAAGAACATTGCGAACAGCCATTTCCCGAACGCATCAGGAAACGACCCGAACCACGTCACGATGAGCCCGGCGACGATCCCAACAATACCGACACGGAAGAAACGCGTATCATCACGTAGCCAGTTGCCCATCAATCACCACGATCCAACAGCCACCGACAGCCACCACTGCCGCCGATTTCGCCAATAAAGCACTGCTACTCCATGGTTTAAGAACCTTTGTATAACCGGCAATACCAGCCGGTAGAATCCAAAAGATCGACGATTCAGGTCTAGACAAATGTTCCATTCATGAATAAGGAAAGAACTGTGTCGGACCAGGGGTTACGTGGTCCGACAACGGTATCATCGCCCGGTTATGAGCGTGGCTTGTTCGATCGGGACGAATTGTAGTCCTGCGCCTGCTGGACCAGTTCCGCCACCGCATCGAGCAGCGTGTCCCGGTCCTCGCCGAGGATGATCTCGCCGATCACATCGTCGCCGCACCTGTGGTCACAGTTGACGGCGACCACTTTGACGTTGACCGTATTCAACCCTTTTCTTCCATCATCTGCGGTGCAACGGGGATGAACGGCTGCATTGCCATCATCACAATCTTCACCGACAATACCGGGCAGTTTCTTCTTCAGAATCCGCATCACGTCATCGCCGTTCTCGCCCGTCAAACCCGGTGGCGTGTTGATTTTGATGATTTCACCCACCTTGCTCTTGCTTTGTACGTGTTCGATGACCGCTGTTTCGCTATCCATTCCTCCAGGCACTGCCGCACCAACACTGGCGGCAAGCAGGAACACCACTATCAATATAATACTCTTTCGCATACCCTACTATCCGCACGCACCTTTATAACGCAGAGACAGAACACGGAACAAATTCCCGCGTTGAGAATGATGGAAACAGCTGATGCAGGCAGTAACGACCGGGATTCCATCCGACGACGATAACAAAAATCCTGTTAGCAGAATCTGTCTTCCGCTCCCTGCAATACTCGTCCCTCAATCTATTTCTGCCGGTGTTCAGTCGCAATCTGGTAGTGGTGGGCGAGTTCTGCAATCGCCCGCATAGTATCTTCGTGGTCCTCGTAGGGAAGTGCATCCGCCACTGTTTCACAGGCGTCATCAAAGGCGTTCATAGATTCCTCTATGGCATCAACCGCGAGTCCTGCGGGATTACCGTCACTGTCGTATACCTGATGCTTCGCGATGAATGCAAGCTGTTCTTCCAGTTCATCATCAAGCTCCAATAGATCGTCTTGATGGGTCGCATACACCAGTTCTTCTATCTCCCCTGCCGCGTAATCGAGGTTATGACCGGCGACCATTGTCTCACCCTGCCAGTAATTTACTGACGCAGTCGCCATCTTAAGATCACCGTCCTCAAGAACTGCCGTCACATTAGCCATATAGTCACCATCGTCCATACCAGTCAGATGGACGGCATGCATCGTCCGCTCGCTCTCGTCATCAGATATTTCCTGCACAACATGCCGGCCGGGCCGCACCCGCCCATCAGCCATCCGCAATTCATCATACAACGATCGAAACGCGTCATGTTGCCACGCCTGCTCAACGTAAGACTGCTTCTCCTCCCCCACAACATACTCAGCACGTTGACCCATACAACCACTTTTATCGTCCTGCGTTTAAAACATATTCGTCTCCTTAGAGGTTCGTCAGTTAAATGGGATGAAGAAGATAGAACACCCGGAAAAACCCGTTGGGCGTTGAATAAATAGATTGGAGCGCCCGAGCCGGCTTGGACTACAATATTCGCTCTACGTTGAGAATATCCGGTAGAAAACCGCCTTAGCTCCGTTTTGACCTCAATATTCAAAAACCTTCTACCTCCTACAAACGCTCAAGAAATCTCCCGCTATCTCCTGCCAGCATCCTGCTAATAATAGTGCTGTTACTGGTCGCTGTATGCCGCATGGTAAAGCATTGTATGGGCGCTCTGGTTGCGTATTTAATCGTCCAGTTCTTCTTCCAGCTCGTTGTAGACATCGTGCGCGATATCCTCTACGTCCTCCAGGATC